>CANMZR010000083.1 GCA_947502375.1 Polyangiaceae bacterium | reverse complement strand
AGCAACTCGATACCAAGTGAGATGGTGACGTTGTCGACGACTTGCGTGAGCTTGCGAGCAGAAATGCTGCCCATACTGACGTGGTCCTCGCGATTTGCGCTCGACGGGATCGAGTCGACGCTCGCCGGATGGCACAACATCTTGTTTTCCGACACGAGTGAGGCGGACGCGACCTGAGCTATCATGTAGCCCGAACACAGGCCGCTCTGCGGAGCCAGGAAAGGCGTGAGCCCCGTCGAAAGCGTCGGGTTGACGAGTTGTTCGACGCGCCGTTCACTGATGTTTGCAAGCTCGGCGACCGCAATGGCGGCGAGGTCGAGCGCGATGGCCACGGGCTGCCCATGAAAATTGCCCCCGCTTATCACTTCGGCGCCTGGCACATCTTGGTCACAAGCGGTCTCCGTCAAGAAGACCGTGGGGTTATCGGTCACACTTTGAAGCTCGCATTCGAGGACGGCTCTGGCGTACCCGAGGGCGTCCCGAGATGCGCCGTGCACCTGGGGGATGCAGCGCAACGAGTAGGGGTCTTGCACCTTCTCACAGTTGGCGTGACTGGCCATGATGCCGCTCTCGGAGAGGAGGGTACGCATGTTCGAGGCGACCGTGGCTTGTCCGGGATGCGGCCTGACGCGCATCAAGCGCTCATCGAAGGGACGAGCGGAGCCCTTCAGCGCCTCGATGCTGGTTGCGCCCGCAATGTCCGCAATCGTACACAGCTCGAGTGCCCGTCGGACGGCAAGTGCCCCGAGCGCCGTCATGTATTGGGTGCCGTTGATGAGCGCGAGGCCTTCCTTTGCTGCAAGGACAAGGGGCACCAAGCCCGCACGCGTGAGTGCATCGAGTGCGGGCAGGAGCGCGCCTTGAAAGTGTGCTTCGCCTTCCCCGATCATGGCCAAGGTCAAGTGCGCGAGCGGGGCGAGATCACCCGAGGCGCCTACCGAGCCTTGCGCGGGGATCCGCGGGTGCACATGGAGGTTCAGCATCGACACCAATTGCTCGACGCAGGTGACGCGCACGCCGCTGTGTCCGAGCGCGATGACCTGCGCCCGTAGGACCATCATCGCGCGGACCTGCGGCGCCGTGAGATCCGGCCCGACTCCACAAGCGTGGCTGCGGATAAGGTTTTGTTGGAGGCGAACGATGTCGCTGGCTCCGATGCGGGTTTCTGCGAGTGCGCCAAAACCCGTATTGATCCCATACACCGCGGGCGCGGCGTCGCCGGCAGCGACGATCGCCTCGATGGGGCGGCGCGACCGCTCGATGGCGCTCCTCGCCGTTTCGCTCAGAACCACCTGGCGGCCGTGGACTGCAACCTCCCACAGCTCTTCAAGGCCAAAAGAGCTACCGAGTGAAAGCGGGGAGGATGCGTTCATGACCATGGAGAATGCTGCGCTCGCGGGGCACGGGATCGCTTATCCTCCGCGCTGCCCATGCGCACTTACGCCCTGCTCTCCGCGATCGCAATCTCCTTGCTGGCTTTGGATGCTCGCGCCGATGAAGCGCCCGCACCGGAGGCGGCACCACCGCTCACCTTCAAAGAGCACTTCGTGCTCGAGTCCGGTCGCCTGCCGGTGCGACCGGCCGCACCGGGGCTCGTCTCGGTCCAGGTTCATGGCGAGCTCCAGTTTCGCGGGCTTGGCTACAGCGACGTGCCCTTGCAGCCGCGTCTTGGCGCCGCTCCGGGTGAGGGCGCGAGCCTCGGCTCGAAGGGCCGAATGGTGCAGTGGCTCCGCTTGAAGCCAGTCTTTCAGTACAGCGACAAGCTGAAGATCGTCGGAGAGCTCGATGTCCCGGTCGGTATGGCGGCGGGCCAAACGACCACGCTCGTCAGCGCAGCCCTCGATAATTATGAGGAGCTCGCTTGGTACGGCGTGCGGCCGCGGCAGCTCTACGTCGAGTACCAGTCACCTATCGGCTTGCTGCGCGCGGGGCAGCAAGCTTCGCATTGGGGCATGGGCCTCCTTGCCAACGACGGCGATCACCCCTCGTTGTTTGGAGACTACCGGCGCGGTGCGCTGGTCGAGCGGCTGTTGTTCGCCACGCGCCCACTCGGCCGCGACAAGCCGCTCGTCGTCGCCCTCGCGGGGGATCTCGTTTTTCAGGACCGTCTTGCGTCGCTTTTCAAAGATATCCCCATCGGCGTCACGCCGGCGGACGAGCTTGGCGCTACCGCCGGTCCGAAAGTCGGCAGAACCCGCGCGCTTCAAGCGGTGGCCGCGGCGCGCTGGGAAGGAAAGTCGTTCGACCTCGGTATTTACGGCGTCTATCGTCATCAGAGCCGCACGACTCAGGCGACCGATGCGCTCTCGCCGTTCGACGAATACCTCGAAGCGGGGATCGTGGACGTCGCGGGAAAGTTCAACGCACCGGTCCCGGGCTCGTCGTCGTTCGTGTTCGGCGAATTCGAGGCGGCGTACATTGCGGGCACGACGAACTACTTGCGAAATATCGAGCTTGTACAAGCTGGGAAGACGGAGTCGCTCCGGTCGTGGGGAGGTGCGGCCCGCCTCGGTGCGGTGCATGTGGCCAGCCCGAACAAGGGTGCGTTTGGCGACCTCGTCCTCGCGGTCGAGTACGGCTTCGCGACCGGCGACGCCGACCCCTACGACGGCGTGACGCGACGCTTCACCCTCGACCAGAATCACAACGTTGGGCTCGTTCTCTTTGACCACGTGCTCGCGTGGAAAACGGCTCGGTCGGCCACAATTGCGCAAGATCCGCGAGTCACTTACCGCCCCGCCCCTGGCCTCGAGTTCGCTTCTTCCGAAGGCGGCATTTTTGGCACGACCTACGTGAACCCCACGCTCGTCGTGCGGCCACGACGCTGGCTCGACGTGAAGGGTGGCATTGTGGTTGCCCAAACGACCGCAGACTTGGTCGATCCGTTTCAAGTCGGCGCTCTCGGTCGCTATGCCAACTACGAAGGTGCCAGTTCCAAAAAGCAGGACCTCGGGGTCGAGTTCGACACGGGCGTCGACGCTCGGTTTCCGGTGTACACTGGGTTCGTGTTCCAAGTCGGTGCCGAAGCCGGCGTGTTCTTTCCAGGTGGCGCATTCGCGGACGCGAACGGCAAGCAGATGGATACGCAGTTTCTCGTCAATTCCCGCCTTGGATTGCAGTTTTGATGAGCGCGTTTTGCGCGTGGAGTATCGTCGTGGCCGAGTGCCTGACGGGCTGTTCAGGCGCGCTGCTCGACGCCACGGGCCCCGAGGCTCGTGAGCTCGACGAAAGCAAACTGTCCCCCGCCAGGAACGGGCTTGCGGCACCGGCGGAGGCGCGCGTTTCCGCGCAGGCTCCCGCCTCGGTGGGCCCTGCCGTCGTGGGCTCTGCCGCCGTGCGCCCTGCCGTCGTGGGCCCTGCCGTCGTGGGCCCTGCCGTCGTGGGCCCTGCCGTCGTAGGCCCTGCCGTCGTAGGCCCTGCCGTCGTAGGCCCTGCCGCCGTGGGCTCTGCCGCGCCCACGCCAGGTGACCCCTTCTTCGCCTGCCGGTTGCCGACACCGGTTCGCAGCGAGGATGCTTGCGCCTCCGATGCGGAGTGCGCCCCGGCCACTCCCTGCCACGCCCGTGCTTGCGTCGGTCGCACGCATGGACACCCTCCCAACGCGACGACGGTCTGCACGCGCATGATGGCGTGCGACAGCGTCGATGCCAACCGCTGCGGCTGCCTCGATGGTCGCTGCGCGCTTATCCCACCGAGCTGAACGCATGCGTTATTACGTCACCCTTGCAAACAGCGACCGCGAACATGCGATCGACATCGTCACCCGTGCCGATGGTTCTCTCGAGGTGCAACTCGAGGGCGCGCCGGTTCTAGTCGACGCGGCTGAAGCGAATGGCGCTCTCAGCGTTCGCGTAGGCGATCGGATGTTCGACCTCTGGCTCGATGGCGAAGGGGACAAGGTTCGTTTCGTATCGGGCGGCTTTCGCGCGAGCGCGGTCGTCGAGAACGAGCGGTCACGGATCGGGGCACGAGCCTCGCGGTCCGGTGTCGCTGGGGCTGGCGGTCGCGTGTCTGCGCCGATGCCGGGGCGCGTGGTCAAGGTGCTCGTCACCGAAGGTGAGGCCGTTGAGGCCGGACGCCCGCTCGTCGTTGTGGAGGCGATGAAAATGGAGAATGAGCTCACCGCCGAGGCGGCTGGCATCGTCCAGGCGATTCATGTCACAGCCGGTCAAACCATCGAGAGTGGAGCCTTGCTCATCGAGCTCGCTCCGTTGCCCACATGAGCTGTTTTTCACCGAAAGTGGCCAGCATTGCTGCGTCGAGCCTGCTCTTGCTCGGTGGTGTTGCGGGCTGCGTTTCGCGGGAGATCCCGCCCCGCACCGCTCAGAACATCTCCCCCGTCACGGTGCCGCATCAGACGGTCGAGCCGACGGTCGTTCGCGCGTATTCAAGCGAGGAATTGCTGGCGGAGCTCGATCGCGCGCGAAGTCTCCTGCTCGTCGATAAGTTTGACGAGGCCGCCGAGGCGCTCGATCGCCTGCGCGCGCTGTCAAGCGAGCCGGGCATTCAGGCCGCGGCCGCGTACCATGCAGGCCTCGCATACGAGGGCCTCGGGAACCGTGCCTTGGCGCTTACGCGGTATCAGTTGGTAACAGGCTCCTTCGGAGAGCAAGCCATCGCTCGCAACGCCCTCGTGCAAATGATGAGACTGTTGGGTCGATTCGAGCGCTGGCCCGAGCTCGCGACGGCGGCGGACCAGCTGCTGGCGCGCGGGAACCTTCCGGTCATGGATCAAATCGAGGGTCGGGGTGCGAAAGCGTTGGCACTGGTCGAGCAGGGCGATGTCGAAGCGGCTTCGGTCCAAGCGGGAAAGGCTCTCGCCCTCATCGACGAGCACGGTTTCGGCCGCTCGGGTCAACCCCCGGTGCAAGTGGCTCAGGTCTCGTTCGCCGAGGGCGAAATCCGACGGCTCAAGAGCGAAGCTATTTTGCTGGTGCCCGTGACGCCGCAGTTCGGTGAGCGCCTCGAAGCACGTTGTCAGGGGCTCCTCGATGCGCAGCTGGCTTACACGGACACGATGCGCGCGCGCGACAGTTACTGGTCGGCGATGAGCGGTTTTCGCGTGGGGCAGCTTTACACGCGGCTGCACGCCGAGGCGATGCAGATCCCGCCGCCGCGCGAAGCGACGACGTTCAAGCAGAAGCAACTCTTCGAGGGTGCGCTCAGGTTGCGCTATCGAATTCTACTCGAAAAAGGGCTCCGCATGATGGAGGCCACCGTGCGTCTTGGTGACCGCGTCGGAGAGGAAAGTGAGTGGCTCGTTCGGTCCCGCGAAGCCAAACTCGCTCTTCAGCAAGCGCTCATCGACGAAAAACTCGCGCTCTCGAAGCTCCCTTACACCGAAGAAGAACTCAAAAAAGGCCTGGAAAGCATCAGGAATCGTGCCGTGAATGGCTCAACGGCCGCGCCGTCTCCCGACGCGAAGCCCGTTTCACCGAGCGCATCGAGTCCCGCAGGCACCGAGGAAGTTCGGCGCCCGGCCGGGACGCCGTCGGGGACGTAGAGCGACGGCACGTGGGTTCGGGTGCAAGCGACGAGCCCCTCAACGACCGAAGGCGCGTTCGCGTGCGGTCCACTTTGCGCTCAGCTGCGAGCGGCATTCTCCCGAGCCGCGCTCGAGCCATCGGCAGGCATCGGGGCGCATCTCGTAGATCGTGCAACCGACCCGGTTCGTGTCTCGATCGACGCCGAGCGCCGAGCAATGCCCATTCTCGAAACGCAGGTGGCGCACGCCCTCTTCTTCCGTGCAGAAGCCAAGCGCGCGCTCATCCATCCGCGCGTAGTCCACGAGAAACACGCGGATGTAGCCCGCATGTTCGTTGAAGCAGCAGGCTCCGCAATCCGTGCACTCGGGCACTGCGATTACAGGAAGCGAACGTCGACGTGGGTGCGGCGGCGTAGGTCCTTCAGCCACTTTTGTTTCGCCTTTTCGAGTTTCTCGGTCTGAACCCGCTGCGATAGCTCGTCCTGTGCGGCCTCGAACGAGGAGTAACGAGAGGGCTGGCGGTTGGAGAGTCGCATGATCACGATCGCGTCTTTGAATCGGAAGGGCTCGCTCACTTGACCGAGTCCGAGCCCGAGCGCGACTTTCTCAAGCGGCTCGGCCAGCAATTTTTGTTGGCCGCTGAGGGCCGCTGGCGAGCCCGTCGGCGCGCGAAGGCCCAGATCTCCGCCGTCTTCGCGCGTTTTGGCGTCCTCGGAGTGTTCTCGAGCAAGTGCCGCGAACTCGCTTCCGTTTCGGGCGAGTTGAACGAGCGCCGCCGCTTCTCGTCGCTTCGCGTCCACGGCCGCGGCGGTCCCTGAAGCCGCGATCGGCAACACGATCCACGCGGCTTGATAAAGCAGGACGTGGCGCTCCCTTTCGACGAGGCGCGCGAACATCGCTTCGACGTCTTGACGAGTGACGCGGATTTGGCTCTGCACGATGCGTTGCATCAGCTTTCCCTCGACGATTTGCTGACGGATCTCCTGCCGATACTCGGCGTCTGTCATCCCCGACTGACGGCTGATGTCCGCAAAAAGGTCGGCCTGGGTCATCCGGTTCATCTGGGCGATGCGCTCGAGCGTCGCGTCGACGTCTTTCGCGGTCACGACGATGCTGGCCCGCTTCGCGGCCTGTGCTTCAAGCTCCTCGTCGACGATGCGCTCCAGAAGCTGCTGGTAAATTTTGTTTTCGGCCGGGATGCATTGCGGCGTCCCAATTGGGCAGCGCGCCTGCAATTGCGTCAAGAACGGCCGTGCACGCGTGTGCAAGTCCGTCATCAAGAGCGCTCGGTCGCCCACCACCGCGACGATTTTCTCCACGATGACCGCGTGGGCTTCGGGCGCGCCCGCTGTCGCGGCAACGAGTGCGGCCACGCCGGTAAGCACGGCTCCGAGGCGAGGTCGGCGGTCCCTTGGCATGGCAGATGGACCGGTACCGCCGTCGGGCTTTCGCCGCAACCGAAGCCTCAAAACAAGCGGTGACCCCGGACGTAAGAACGCAGGACGCCCAGGTTGTCCGTGTCGAAAATCAGGCTCGCCAGTGCGGCGTCGAGATTCGCTGCGGCACGCGCGAGTGGGACGATCAACAGGTCGGCCTCCTTGCCGAGCTGCAGGCTTCCGGTGGTGGCCGCGCAGCCGAGGACTTCCGCGCCTCCGAAGGTTGCCAATCGCAGGAGCTCGCTCGGCGCTACCGGCTCGCCCACCGCGAGGGCGTTGTCGTAGGCGCTCCCCATCGCGCGACGCATCGAAAAGCTGCGTCCGGCGGCAACGTCGCTGCCAAGTCCGACCCGAACTCCGCGCGACCTCGGCGGGTTGAGTCGCATACGACCGCTGCCGAGGAAAAAGTTTGAATCTGGGCAGTGGGCGACGGTCGCATCGCTCTCGCCGATTCGGTCCCAATCTCGTTTTTTTAAATGAATGGCATGCGCGAGGATCGTCCGAGGCCCGAGCAGCCCCGCTTGGTCGTACACGTCGAGGTAGCTCGTTGCGTACGGATGAGCGCGGAGGGTCGCCTCGCCTTCGCGATCGTTCTCGGCGATGTGGGTTTGGACCGGTAGGTCGTGGGCATTCGCGAGGTCGCCCGCTCGGCGCAACATGGTTTTCGAACAGCTGAGCGCGAACCGCGGCGTGACGGCAAAACGCAGCCGATCGTGATCAAATCCGTGCCAGCGACGAATGAGGCGCTCCGACGCGGCGACCGCGGAAGGGGTCGTGATGCGAAGCACCTCGGGGCAGTTTCGGTCCATCCAGGTGAGACCGACGAGGCCTCGCAACCCGGCCTCGGCCAGCGCCGAAAAACACGTTTCGGTGGCACTCGGCGAGGAGGATGAAAAGAGCGCCACCGTCGTCGTCCCGGCGTGCAGGAGACGCTGGACGAGCTCGGCGGCTACGGCTTTCGCATACGCCCGACGGGTAAAGCGCGCCTCTTCGGGAAACACACTGTTGGCAAGCCAGTCGAGCAATGGGCCGGTGGCGCAGCCGATGATTCGAGTTTGCGGAAAGTGCGCGTGAACGTCGATGAATCCCGGCGTTATCAAATTCGGTCGCACGTCGTCGACCGCACCTCGATAGCCAGCGCCTCGAAACGGTCCAGCGTAACGGATCGTTCCTTCGGCATCGACGAGCAGGAGCCCATCGACCTCGAACTGAGTGCCCCCTTCAGCGAGCGGCGTGAGCAACGTGCCCCGCAACGCGAGCGCCATGGGCTTTTCATTCGCCAAAGCCGCTCCCCGGACCATCGGGTGGACTCTAGCCTCCCGCCCGGCCGGTTGCCGTATTTTCCGTTCGCCGCGGGGAAGGCTCTTCAGCGAAGCATGAGCTCGCTCGTGCGCGCCCAGCCAAAGAGGAGGGGGCCGTCTCCGTTCTTCGTCACGAGCGACCATTCTCCCAAGTACGAGACGCGCCTCAAGAGCGTCCCTTTTTTGACCCGCGTCGTCGGCTCGCCCGAATCGTTGGCACGGTCGCGCAACTGAATCTCGGAGCGAGCGATCACGAGCCCGGCGCCCGGCGCGGCTTCATGCGCGTTTTCCTCCTGTTCGTCCGTATCGCGGTTCCCCTCGAGGTACCCATTCGGGCTCAGGCTTTCAGCTCGCCCTCGATGGCGCCTACGCGGCTGCCCCGACGCGTCGGGTGGCCCAACGGCCCAGCCATGCCCTCGCACCGTGTCGGCGAGCCCGCGATGCGCTGCACTCACTTCTGGTCGCTGCAGAACCCACTGGCTGACGGGCTCGACCAAGGCGAACAGGATGACCCCTACGGTGGCGAGCACCATCAGTCTCGTCAGCTGCTCGACGGCCGCCCGTGGGCCGCCGAAGTCGCGAGCCGGTTGTCCTCCGGCCCATGGTCCGGCGGCAGCGGTGGATGGTTCGGCTGGGTCAGTCATGCTCGATCGACAGGCGCGCTGCGGTCCCACACGGTTCGCTGAACGGAACCTTACGCCCCACACTATGCTAGCGCAAGGAAGGCACCGAGAAGCCACCGAACCGGGTCGCCGCGAGGCGTTTCGCAGTCGTGGTCAGGGATGAGGTGCGCCATCGCCGGGAGCGCTCTCGTCGGCTTGTTTTCGCAGCCCATCGAGGCGTTGCATGTCGGCGGGGCGGCTCTTCGCCAACTCGTGTCTCTCGCCCGGATCCAGAGCCAGATCGAACAAACTCAGGCTCAGTTTGCCCGTCTTCAAGCGCAAACTCGTCAGCTTCAGTGGCCACTCGAAGACGGCTACGCGACGTGCCCCGTGCGCGACGAAGGGCCCGTGCTCAAGGGGTTCTCCGCGCATGGCCGGGATGAGCGAGACGCCGTGGATCCCTTCGCTTTTGGCTCCAGCCAGCGCCAGCACGGTCTGGGCAACGTCGAACATGCTGACCGCCGTGGTGACGTGTCCAGGTTTCACGTTCGCGCCAGCGATGAGCAAAGGAACGTGCAGGACCTCGTCAAACAGCTGTGCACCATGTCCGGTCGCGCCGTGCTCGCCGAAGGCTTCGCCGTGGCTGCCGTGCACGAGCCACACGACCCGCTTGCCGCGTGCGCTTTTTGATACGGCTTCGATCAAGCGGCCGAGTTCATGGTCGACGTAGGCAATTTCTCCAAGGTAAAGGCCGGCCTCGCCTGGGCCGAACGAGCTCCCGACGTGCGCGAGGTACTTCGAGTGCGCGTCGAAGAGGTGAACCCAAAGGTAGAAAGGCTTATCGCCGGCGGCCAACTCGGCGTGGGCAAGGATCGCCGCGTCAATCGCTCGAGCACCGGTGACCTTGCGTTCCGGATGGTTTTCGCGAAACGCCGATTCGTCGAACGTATCAAAACCTTGGGCGAAGCCAGCGTCGCGTCGGAGCCAGGTGAATGAGGTGACCGCGCCCGTGTGGTAACCCGCTTGGCTCAGGCGTTCCGCCATCAGGATGGGCTTGTCATCGATGACCGGCCACTCGCCGCTCGCGTGTGGCGTTTCGCTCAACGGGCGCCCCGAAACAATCGGCATGAGGGCCCGCTGCGTATCCGCGGCCACTGCGTACGCATGGTCGAAAATAGCGCCACTTTCTGCAAGTTTATCGAGGTTCGGTGTCGTTTTTTTCGGGTAACCGTGAAGGGACGTTCGGTCCGCGCGCACCGTGTCGAGTGTGATGACGATGAGGTCCGGTCGTTCAGTTCCCCCGGTCTCGTTCGGCCCAGCGACGAGGGCTACGGAGCTTGCGGCAGGGGTCCCGCTTGCAGCGGTGGGAGCGCTCGGCAACCCGCGGGGCAGCGGGTGCGAGGCGACGAGGGTTTCGGGCTCATCGTGGCCATCGCAGTCTGAATCGACGCCGTCGCCGGCTTCTTCGGGGGCCCCAGGGTAACGCTTCGGATCGCCCTCGTCGCAGTCGGTGCCGCCGAAGTGCGAGCCGAAGCCGTCCTTGTCCCGGTCGCTCCAGCCCTCGAGCATCGTGAGCGCCGTTCCCGTTAGACCGCCGCTTCGGGATAGCGCCCTGGCTGACGCCGAGGTCTCCATGCGCAGCCCCCCCGCAAGCACGAGGAAGACTGCGACCGGCAGGCCTGTGGCCCAGAGGACCCGGGTGAGCGCGACCGGCAACCGAGGCCATAAGAGCGCGCTCGTGACGCCCGCCGTGAGCAGGAGTTCGCTCGACGCGCGCCGCAGCGCATCCCCTTCAGAAACCGAATGTCCAAGCGGTAGCGCCCACCAGGCGCCGGCGCCAAGCATCCCCAAAAGGAGTGCTGTTCTGAGCCATTTCGCAGAAACTCCTCGATTCCGAAGTTCTCGCGCGAAGCCCACGAGTCGACCCGCCACGACCGCGGAGCCCAGCAGAAGCACGCAGCCGGTGATCCCGAAGGCCGCTCCGCCGAGCCCCCGGTGATGGGTCGTTGCGTGAAGGAAGGCGCCGAGCACTCTGAGTCCGACCGCGGCGACGCTCAACCATAAGCCGACTCCCGCGAGCAATTCTTGGCGCGCAGCCGCTCCCACAACCCCTCGCCAGCCTCGCGCCGAGCGTGAAGCGAGTAACGCCAGGGGTAGAATCATCATCACCCCGAGCGCCGCGGCGATGAACCACCCGTCCATAAAAGACCCGCCCTCGGCGACCGCACGAAAGCCCGCGGGCAGGGCCAAAATGCCCGCCGCCAACCCACCGCGGCCGCTCGCTTCGGCAAGCCCGGAAAGGCGTGGCGTCGGCTCGGACTTTGCCTCTCCCTCGTCGCTCACAAGGCCTGTGTTAGCAGTGCTTTGCGGCAGCCGGAGAACTTTTCGGCGCGAGCGCGTGGCGTCCGCGGCTCGTCTGAAGTGCCCCGTAAAAACCCGCGTCAAGCTCCTGTTGGCCCGCGCCAACGCGTGTGCTTTTTGCCGCCTGGCGAGCCTCGTTCACGAGGCGCCGTGGGCCCACCGCGCAGTCCGCTGACGGCCCCTTCATTCCGGCTCGAGCAAGTTGCCTTGCGCGGGGACTCGATCGGCGGGAAGCGCGCGGCCGAGATGGGCATATGCCTTGCGCGTCGCGATACGTCCACGCGGCGTCCGTCCGATGAAGCCTTGTTGCAAGAGGTAGGGTTCGTACACGTCTTCGATCGTGTCGCGCGCCTCGCTCATCGCGGCGGCCAGTGTGTCCACACCGACCGGCCCGCCTTCGTAGTCGTCGACGATGATGGAAATCAGTCGTCGGTCCATCGTGTCGAGGCCGGCGTCGTCGATCTCGAGGCGATCGGCGGAAATTCTGGCGATGTCTTCGTCGATGCGACCGGTCCCGAGGACCTCGGCAAAATCGCGCACGCGCCGTAACAGGCGGTTGGCGATGCGTGGCGTCCCGCGTGCTCGCCGAGCCATCTCGTGGGCGCCGCTCGCTTCGAGGGGCACGCCGAGGAGCCGGGCGCTGCGCTCGACAATCGCAATCAATTCTTCGACGGGGTAATAGTCGAGTCGCATCACGTAACCGAACCGCGAGAGGAGGGGTGCGCTCAGCAGGCCCGTTCGCGTCGTTGCGCCAACGAGGCAAAAGGGCTTCAACTGCAGCTTCAGGCTGGACGCGAAGGCACCGTCTCCCGTGATGATGTCGATCTCGAAATCTTCGATCGCCGGGTAGAGGCTCTCCTCGACGGCCATGTTGAGACGATGGATTTCATCGATAAAAAGCACGTCCCCCGGCTCGAGTTTCGTCAAAAGCCCCGCGAGGGCGCCCTTGTGTTCGAGCGCGGGTCCACTCGTCGAATGAAGCTGGACACCCATTTCTTTGGCGAGGATGTAAGCGAGGGTGGTCTTCCCGAGGCCTGGGGGGCCGCAGAGCAATGTGTGGTCGAGTGGTTCGCCGCGTCGACGCGCCGCTTCGACGAACACCTTCAGGTTGTCGACGTGCTTCTTTTGCCCAACGTAATCATCGAATCCGCCGGGTCGAAAGAGCCGATCGAAGCGATCATCTTCCCCTGATGCCGATGACGAAACGAGTCGGTCTGACATGCCTCCACCACCGTGCGCGAATCCGTTCGGGGCGGCAAGGCTCGTCCGGGCGCGCTATCATCTGAGGGTGCCGAATTCGGATGACCAAGCGAAGCCCACACGCCGCCCGGACCGCCTCGTTCGCGGACGCGATTTCTACGTCGAGAACGGCAACTTCGTGTTCACCGCCGAGTACCACTTGAAGCGGGGCTACTGTTGCAATTCCGATTGTCGCCACTGCCCTTACAAAGAAGGCGCGATGCCGACGGTCGACGTGTCGATTATCGGCATCGATCATGCCTCGAAGCCTTGAATTAGCGGCCTGCGAAAGTCGGCTTTTGCTTCCCGAGAAAAGCACTCATGCCCGTGCGCTGATCTTCGCTGCCAAACAGTGCTGAAAAGGCCTGCCGCTCGAGCTCGCAGGCCGGTGCGAGCGCCGCGTCCGAACCTAAAAGCATGGCACGTTTCGCCGCCCCAACGGCCAGCGGAGCGACCGCCGCAAGCTGTTCGGCGCACGCCGCTGCACGCCCGAGCAACTCGCCTGCCGGCACGACCTCGTTGACGAGACCGAGCCGCGCAGCCTCTTCCGCCGTCACGATGCGGCCCGTGAAGATGAGCTCGCGCGCGCGGGCAAGGCCAATCCGGCGTGCGAGCCGCTGCGTTCCGCCAAAGCCCGGAATGACGCCGAGGGTCACCTCCGGCAAGCCGAGTCTGGCCGTGTCCGCCGCGAACATGAAGTCGCACGCGAGGGCAAGCTCGAGCCCGCCGCCGAGGGCAAAGCCGTTCACCGCTGCGATCACCGCATAAGGGGCCGCTTCGATAGCCGCGCAGAGGGCTTGGCCGGAATCGGAAAAGCGCGCCGCCTGCAGCACCGACATCGTCGCCATGGCCGCAATGTCGGCGCCGGCGACGAAGGCCTTTCCCGCACCGGTCAAAACGACGGCGCGGACGGCGTTCGCGGACTCTCCTGCGAGGCTCTGCGCGGTCAGTGCCGCGAACGTTTCGGAGAGCTCCGTGATGACTTCCGCCGAGAGCGCGTTCAACTTTCCGGGTCGGTTGATGGTGATCGTTGCGACGTGTCCCGTGTGCGCGCACTCAATGAATTCCATGGTCATGCCTTCTTCCCAGCCGCGTCGTAAGCGTAAAATCCGCGCCCTGTTTTCTTTCCGAGCCATCCCGCCGCGACGAGGTTTCGCAAGAGCGTCGGAGCGGCGTATTTCGGATCTCCGATCTCGCGGTGCAGGACCTCGGCAATCGCGAGGACCGTATCGAGCCCGATGAGGTCCGAGAGTTCGAGCGGGCCCATCGGGTGGTTCAACCCGAGCTTCGCACCGAGGTCGATGTCCTCGGCCGAAGCCACCCCTTCTTGCAGCGCGAGACAGGCCTCATTCAAGAGTGGAATCAGCATGCGGTTCACGATGAATCCTGGAAAATCGTTCGAGACGATCACCGTTTTTCCAAGGCGTTCGGCAGCCGCTCGCACGGTCGCGTAGGTGCTCTCTGAGGTCTGGAGTCCGCGCACGAGCTCACAGAGCTTCATCATCGGGACGGGATTCATGAAGTGCATGCCCATCACCCGATCGGCGCGCTTGGTGGCCGCGGCGAGCTTCGTTATCGAGATGGAGGACGTGTTCGTCGCGAGGATCGCCCCGACGG
>CANMZR010000082.1 GCA_947502375.1 Polyangiaceae bacterium | reverse complement strand
CAGCTTTTCCTCGGTTTTGTGAAGATCGTCCGAGATTCGATTGAACGACCCGGCGAGCTTTCCGAGCTCGCCATCGACCGCGAAGACAATTCGCTCTTCCTTGCCCTTCGAGACACGACGCGCCTTCTTCACGAGGGTGCGAAGCTGTCTCGTGAGGAGCTGCGCGGCCAGGGCAGAGAGAACCACCGTCACCGCGAATCCGACGAGTGCCGCATTGGTGAAGGCGCGGTGAAGCGTGCGGAGCCCTTCCTCGATTCGCTCTTCGCCGAGCCCCTGTTGCGCGATCCACGTCGCGTGCAGCGACCGTTCGAGGAGAAAGCCGCTGATGCCGCCGACCGTCCCCATCAGCCCGACCGCCGCGAGAAAGAGCTGTCCGCGCGCTGCAAGTTTCAAGGGCGCTCGGACCCCGAAGTCGAATCGTCGCGAACTGCCTCGATGAACCGATAACCAACGCCACGCAGCGTCTCGATGTAGCTCCCCGCGACGCCGAGCTTTTGCCGCACGCGCTTCACGTGGGTATCGACTGTGCGCGTGGTCACCTCGGGTGACATTTCCCAGACGTCGGTCAAGAGGGCCTCGCGCGTCTGCACGCGGCCGCGACGTTCGAGCAACGTTCGTAGCAGTCGGAACTCGAGCGCCGTCAGGGAGACTTCTTCTTTATCGACCCAGGCTCGGTGTGCCGCCACGTCGATAGCGAGGCGCCCGAGCTGGTGCGCTTGCCCGCTTTCTTCCTGCGAGACGGGCTGGGCTCGCCGCAGGATCGCCCGCACCCGCAGCAACAGCTCCCGGATGCTGAAGGGCTTGGCGACGTAGTCATCCGCACCCACCTCGAAGCCCACCACCCGGTCGACCTCATCGGTTTTCGCGGTGAGCATCACGATGGGCATGCGCCGAGTACGCTCGTTCTCGCGGAGCCTCCGACACACCTCGGTGCCGGGCATGTCCGGCAGCATCAAGTCGAGCAAGACCACGTCGGGGGTTTCGGTGCCGAGTGCCGCTAGGAGCGCTTCCCGACCGGTCGTGGCGGTGCGCGTTCGGTACCCCTCGCGCTTCAGATTGTACTCGAGCGTAACGAGGAGATCTTTTTCGTCCTCGATGATCAACACGAGCTGCGCCATGTGCGACAGGTACTACACCTGTGTGACGCTGCGGTGACGCCCTCGCACCGGCTCGGCGACAGGAGCCGTGCGATGGGCCCTTCGGAAACGCGGTCAGGGGCCTGCTTCGCGTTGCGGGCACGTCCCGGAGCCGCCGACGCCGGTCGGTCCCCCGCCCTTCATTGAACGAACAGGGACGCGAGCGGCTGCATCCTCAATTGGGCGCGTCCCTGCTCATCGAGCGTCTGCGCGAGCACCCGGCAAACGGCACGCAGTTCCTCTCGCGCGAAGCCCGCCTCGCCGCAAAGTTGCTGGACGAGCTCGTGCGGGGAGGCCGACCTTGGAAGTTCGCTCGTGCCGCGTAAGAATTGCCCGAGTTCCGGTGGCAGTTGGCGCGCCACGGCTGCGGCATCGACCGTGCGGAGCCGTTCACCGAGCACTTCGAGGGTGGCGGCGATGGCGCGCTCGATGCGGGCGGCATCGCTCGATCCGGTAGCGGTTCGGACTTGTTCGACGAAGTGGTGGTAGCTCACGGTTCCCTCTCTCTTTCGCGAGCCTTGCGACCGCAAAAAACGTGCCTGTCTGACGTGCAGGCCCAACCTAATCAAAAGCCGCCTTTAGGCATAAAAGCCCGTGTTTAGGTGCGAATTCCATTACGCAGTTGCGCGCGCGATCGTTCGCAGCGCATGCTGGTACCGTGCTCACACAGCTCCGAAAGAACCGCACATCGAGCCCCCGTGATCTCGTCGGTTTTTTGCCTACGACGCGCGAGGAGATGACGGCTCGCGGGTGGGATGAACTCGACATTTTGCTGGTCAACGGCGATGCGTACGTCGATCACCCCGCGTTTGGCGGGGCGCTTATCGGTCGTTTCCTCGAAGCCAGGGGGTTTCGCGTGGGGATGGTCGCGCAGCCCGATTGGACGAACACGGACGCCATCGCACGGCTCGGGCGGCCTCGGATCATGGTGGGCATCACCGCCGGCAATCTGGATTCGATGCTGAACAAGCTGACGGCTCAGAAAAAAGTCCGCGGCGAAGATCAGTACTCGCCCGGTGGGCGGACCAATGCCCGGCCGAACCGCGCGACCATCGTCTACTCGAACTTGTGCCGTCAGGCGTTTCCCGGTGTGCCCATCGTCATCGGCGGCATCGAGGCCTCGCTCAGGCGCATCGCTCACTACGACTATTGGTCCGACAGCGTGCGTCGCTCGGTCCTCCTCGATGCCAAGGCGGATCTCCTCATCTTCGGCATGGGCGAGCGCCCGGTGTGGGAGGTGGCGCGACGGCTGCGTGACGGTGAGCGCATCGACGAGCTGCACGACATCCGCGGCACGGCTTACGTCATGCGAAAGGGTCAGTGGGAGAGCATCGAAGCCTCGCGCTACACGACCGACGGCAAGGCCGTGATCTTGCCGAGTTACGAGCAAGTCTGTCAGAGCAAGCAGGCTTTCTCCGCGATGTCGCGTGCCTTTCAGCTCGAAACGAATCCGGGCAATGCCCGGCCGATTCTTCAGGCGCATGGCGCCGAAGCGGTCTGGTTCAACCCCCCCGCGATCCCGCTCGAGACGGCGGATATGGACTCGCTCTACGACTTGCCCTTCAAGCGCGCGGCGCACTTTACGTACGAGGAGCGGATCCCGGCTTTCGAGACGGTCAAGCACTCCGTCGTCACGATGCGCGGTTGTTTTGGAGGCTGCACGTTCTGCTCCATCACCGAGCACGAGGGGCGCGTCATTCAGTCGCGCTCGGAGGCGAGCGTCCTTCGTGAAATTCGAGCGATCCGCCGCATGGGAGACTTTCGCGGGACGATCTCTGATCTCGGTGGGCCGACGGCCAACATGTATCAGATGAAATGCAAATCGGAGGCTATCGAGCACGCTTGTCGGCGCCTCTCCTGCGTTCATCCTGGCGTCTGCGAAAATCTCGTGACCGACCACGAGCCGCTCATTCGATTGATGAAACGCGCGCGCGAAGAAGACGGCGTGAAGCACGTCTACATCGCTTCTGGTATCCGCTACGATCTCGCGGAGCGCTCCCCCGAGTTCATCCGGGAACTCGCGACGCACCACACCGGTGGGCAGCTCTCGGTCGCGCCTGAGCACAACGATCCGGGCGTTCTCGACAAGATGAAAAAGCCCCCGGTGAGCTCCTACGAGCGCTTCGTCGAGCAGTTTCAATGTGCGAGCCGGGATTCCGGTAAGGAGCAGCATTTGATTCCGTACTTCATCTCGGGCCACCCCGGCTCGACGCTGAAGGACATGGTGAACCTGGCCTTGTGGCTGAAGGAGCGGGACATGCGGCCCCGGCAGGTCCAAGATTTTATCCCCACACCGATGGCGATGGCGACGTCGATGTACTACGCCGAGCTCGACCCGTTCACCGGCAAGCCGGTCTATGCCGCGAAAGAATTGCGCGACAAAAGGCTGCAAAAAGCACTCTTGCTCTACTGGGACCCAGCCCATCATGAGGAGACCCGCGAAGCCTTGAAGCGCGCCGGTCGAGCCGATTTGATTGGGAGTGGTTCGAGTGCTCTCGTGCCGCCCGAAAGGGGCCAGGGCGCGTTGCCGATGCATATGCAGAAGGCCCAGGCGCGCAAGGCAAAGGCTCGCCACCTCGGTAACCTCAACCGCGTCCGCACCGAACGTCCTCGCTGACGGCGAAGGCTCCGCAACGCTACGCTGCTACACCCGTGCGCCCCTCCACTCGTTACGAGCCCCCTGAAGTACCGGAACCGGAGGGCGGGTGGCTGGCGGCTCTCGGTCGCGAGGGCGTCGAGACCGGGCGCGTTTGGGGCAGTGCTCTCGGCCTCATGGTGGCGGCGATCCTCACGGCGTTTAGTCCGGGTAAGGCAGCGGCGCGTGCGGTGCGGAAGGTGACCTTCGCGCAGATCTTTTTCACCGGTGCCCAGGGCCTGCCGTTCGTGACTGCGACCGCCATCGTGCTCGGCGCGACCATGATGTTGCAGATGCGCGTCGCGGCGCCCGGTCTGCCCGGTGAGATCGTCGGCAAGGTTCTCGCGACGGTCGTCCTGCGCGAGCTTGCGCCACTCGTGACCGCCATCATCGTTGCCTCGCGCTCGGGTACGGCCATCGCGACCGAGATCGGCAATATGCAGGCGTCTCTCGAGCTCCTGGGCCTGTCGTCGATGGGGATCGACGCTGCCCGCTTTGTCATCCTTCCTCGCCTCCTCGCGGTCGTCGTCAGCGTGGTGGTCTTGATGGTTTACTTCGGCCTAGTCGCGCTCCTTGGGGCGTTCGGCCTCGCGGCGGTATTTGGTGCCCCTCAGCTGAGTGCGATGCGAGCCGGTCTCGCGGACACGCTCGCTCTGTCCGACTTGCTGCTCTTCGCCGTCAAAGGCGTGGGCTGCGGCGCCCTCGTCGCCGTCGTCTGTTGCCACTATGGCATGCAGGTGAACGGGTCGAGCACCGAGGTGCCCCTGATGACAGGTAAGGCGGTCATTCGCGCCGTCCTCGGGTGTGTGCTCTACAATTTTGCTGTGACGCTGCTCTTTTACTCGGTCCTCGGCACGCCCTCGGCGCACATGTAGTAGCGTTTTGAGCCTGTGGCAGACGGGCTGGTGCTTCGAAACGTGACCTTTCGTCGCGGTCACGTCACCGTGCTCGCGGGGCAATCACTGATGGTGCCACGGGGCGGTACGTTGCTCGTCACGGGCGCGAACGGTGTCGGCAAGTCCTCCCTTATCCAGTTGACGGCTGGGCTCTTGTTTCCCGATGAAGGGGAGGTGCAAATCAACGGCATCTCGCCGGCTTCGGTGGGGCCGGCTGCACTCGTCAATGCTGGCATTCGTCGTGCCTTTGTGTTTCAGCAAGGCGGACTCGTTGCGAATTTGTCGGCGCTGCAAAACGTGGCCTTGCCGCTCCGTTACCATGCCGACACGCTCGGACTCGCCGAGGAGGTGATAGAGCAGCGCGCGCGCTTCTGCCTCGGAGCGGTCGGCATCGAAGGTGCTCAAATTCACACTCTGCCCGGGCGGCTATCCTTCGGTATCGCCAAACGCGTGGCCTTCGCGCGGGCGATGGCAATCGAGCCGAATTACGCATTCTTCGATGACCCCGACGCCGGCCTCGATCGTGAAAACGCCCAGGTTGTCGAGGATATTCTCACGAGTTACCGCGACGATCCGGCGGTCACGCTGGTGCTTGTCTCCAACCATCGCGCGCTCATCGAGCGTCTCGCCGTCTCGGTGCACGAGCTTTTCGATGGCCGACTCGTGCGTCTCGAGCTGGGTACGCTGCCCCCTTCCTCCCTGGTATGAGCCGTTCGGTTCGGAATTTTTTTTGCTCGCGCGTTCGTTGTCCCGACCTGTAAGGACTTGATGAGGCCGCGCGTTTGGTGGTCAGCGAGAACCTATGAACTTGAAAAACATCGCCGGGAAGACTGCCCTTCTTTTGATTTTTGGCGGTGCCACGGTCTGGGCCTTCGCGCCTCCGCGTGGCGCAAAGCCAGGGCCGCTCGCTTCGGGTGAAGCGCTGAAGCCCGAAGGCCATGGCGGGCAGTCGGGAGGCTTGGTGCTGGTACCCGACCGTCCGGTTCCGACATCGACCTTCGTCGAACCAGGCACGTTGCGTGTCGAGGGGCGGCTTGGGCACACGGCTCTTTCCGCCACGCAAGGGGGCGAGACCTACCTCTACTTCGACGTCAAAGCGCCCGCGGGCGTTCAGGCAAGTGCGCCTCCGCCGTTGGCGCTGTCGCTCGTCATCGACCGGTCCGGCTCGATGATGGGTAAGCGCATCACGAATGCCATCGCAGCCGCACGCGGAATGCTCGAGCGGCTGCGCGATGGGGACCTCGTCAGCCTCGTGGCCTACGACCAAACGGCTCACCTCGTATTTCCTGCCACGGTGGTGACGAATGACAACCGAGCCGCACTCGTCGCGAAGTTGCTCGGGATCCACGCCCAGGGGGAGACGTGCATTTCCTGCGGGCTCGAGGCTGGCGTCGCGCAGCTCACCGGCGAGGAATCGAGGGTAAAACGGCTCGTTCTTTTGAGCGACGGTATCCCGACCGTCGGACTGAAAGAGCCGGCTCAATTTTTGGCGCTCGCGGAGCGGGCTCGTGACGCGGGCGTCTCGATTCGCGCGCTTGGCGTGGACGTGGACTACAACGAGAAGGTGATGAGCGCCATCGCCAGGGGCTCGAACGGCCGCCACACTTTCGTGCAAGACCCCGCTGAGTTGACCCGAATCTTTGAAGAGGAAGCGCGGGCGCTCCGTGAGACGGTGGCGACCGGAGCGACCCTGACTTTTACGCTCGCTCGTGGCGTCACGTTCGACAAAGTGTTCGACCGAGCCTACACCGTTCGTGAAGACGTATTCAGCGTACCGCTTGGAACGTTCAGTGGAGGAGATGCGAAGACGGTGCTCGTGAAAGTTCGTGTGCCGCGTGGGGTGTTTGGCGAGCAAGCCGTCGCGCAGGTGGATGTCCGCTACCGTGATCTCGTCAACTCGAAAGAAGGCTTTTGCCATGGTGCGCTGGCCTTGATGCTCAACAACGGGGATCCCTCGCTGCTCGATCCGCTCGTCGCCGCTCGTCTTCAGCGAACCGAGACTGCCGATACGCTCCTCAAGCTGAACGGTCACGCCAGCGACGGCGACACGGCCGGAGCCCTCCGTCTCATCCACAAAAAGCGCGAAGAACTCACGCGCGGCTCCACTGAGGCCGCGAAAGTAGCTCCCGGGCCCCTGCGTGTTCTGCTGCAGCAGGATTACGCTCAACAGAACGAGGCGCTCGATCGGGCGGCTGCTGGCTTTGCCTCGCCACCACCCATGCCCGGATCGGCTCCGATGAGCGGGGCCGCAGCCAGCCCTGTGCAAGCCCAAAAAAGCGCTGTTCGCCGCAATGCGGAGACGGCCGACGCCCTCGGTAACTGACGAAGTCGCCGACCGGGGGGGTCAGCCCTCGGTCGCCAGGACCAGCGTTGCGACCAGGCCGAGCCCTACTCCAAGCAAGCGGCGCGGCGTCAGAGTTTCCTGAAAAAACAATGGGGTGACGAGTGCAGCGAGGGCGACGCCGCCGCCGAGCGCGATGGTCCCGGTACCCGCGACGGGACCGCCGAGCCTGAGCGACATGAAGAGCAACGTGACTCCTCCCGTGATTGCAAAACCGGAGAGCGCCGACCATACGAGGCCGCTCGTCGTGGTGGGCACGCCGTCCTTCGGTCCCACGAAATAGAGGACGAGGAGCCCTGCTGCGGCAGCGACTTCGAGGGTCAACCCGCCGAGCGCGTCACCGAGACGCCCGCTCGCAGCGCGCAAGAGCAGATAGTGAGCGCCGAAGCAAAGGCTTGCGGCGAGGGCGGGCAGTGTCCATGGAGCGAGCGTCATCGGGTGCTTATTGCATGCCGTGGACGGTTTTTATCGAATGCTCGTGCACCGCGAACTCGCTCGCATCGTGAGTTTCATCCCTGTGCCAGAAGCGCCGCCAGGCCGCTTTTAGACGCGCCTTCGGATCGTGCCGAACACTGTCATCGGGAAAAACGAACTCGGTGACGGCGTTCAGGGTCGCCGCGGGGTAGTTGCGGTTTTTCTTCCACTCGTAACCGAACGCCGAGAGGGCCTCGTGCGTGGCCGCGAGCTGCTTTTTGCGAGTTCGCTCAACAATGGTTCGCGGCGTGATGCCGAGCACCTTGAGGTCCTTCTCCATCACCTTCAGCTCGGCCATCGCCCACGTCATGAGCCGCACCTGAAACGTGAAAAGTGCCGCAATCTCACTCTTCGACATGCGCTGAAGCAGGCTCGGTAGGTACTGCATACCGAGCCCGACGTGACGAGCTTCGTCGCGCTCGTAATAGCGCAGCAAATCGCAAAGAACAGGCTCGATGCCGCTCTCGCGCACGGTCTGAAAAACCGTGAGGGCGATAGGCTCAATCATCAGCTGCATGCCGAGCAGCTTGTAGGGGAGGTGGTCGGTGTCCAGCACGAGATCGAGCAGCGCTTGCGGCGCTCGGTCGAGAGGCTCCACTTCGTAGTTCAGCTCCTTCAGGTAGTCGTACATCACGTAAAAGTGCCGTGCTTCGTCGAAGGCCTGGCTCGTGGCTCCCATTTTGGCTTCGAGTGGCACGAGGCGGTCGGCGAGTTGGGCCGATATTTTCCAGGCGGCGAGCTCTCCCCACAGGATGATTGCGAAGACTTTTTTGAGTGCCTCGCGCTTCTCGGGCGGGACCTTCACGCCACCGTGCTGCTCGATGAGCATCGGCAAAATGTCCTTACCGTCCCAGGCCATTTCTTGACCTCGATGGTAGATGTTCTCGCACTTGTGAAGGCGGCGTGCCTCCTCCGCGTCTTTCACCAAGTCGAACATATCGTAACGGATTTGCGACGAACCGAAGCCTGTGAGGTTCATGGGTTCCTTATGGGTTGTAGCGATGTTGCGTCAGCGCGAGTTTTGCGGCGCGCCGGGGAAAGAGAGCGCTTCCGCGGGGCCGGGGTCTTCTTGCCGATAGGGTCCTCGATGCCGAGGTAGCGAACACACATGTCCGCGAGGCTCGTGACCGTCTCTTCGTCACCGAGTCGCGGAGCCGTGTGCAGCGAAGCCACGGCGCGCAGCTCGAGGGCGCCGAAGACCAGCCATACGGCGGTGTACACGGCGCGCTCCACGTCGGGATGCCTCACGCTCGCGCCGCGCGCCCGAATGAGAGCAACCACGCGGGCCGTGACGCGCGAGAGCAGCCGCTCGCCGAGTAGACCGAGGGCCGGAGTCGAGGGCATGCGCGACATCATGGCGCCGATGAGGCCGCGTTTTTCGTGCAGGACGGCCACCATGAACCGGAGCATCGCTTCGAGTGCTTCGCGCAGCCTCACGCCCTCCCAACGGGCGGGCTCGAGCGCGGCCGCGGCGGTAGCGTCCGCTTGCTCGTCAAAGCGTTGAAAAAGGTAGCCGAGCAGCGCCTCTTTGTCGTGAAAACGCGCATAGAACGCGCCGACCGAAGACTCCGCACGCCGCGCTATCTCGGCCACGCTCGCGCCATCGACACCGCGTTCCGCGAGCACCGCATCGGCCGCGTCGAGCAGCCGCTCGAGGGTCTCTTGGCTGCGCGCTTGTTGTGGCGGACGAACCCATTCGAGCTTGTGAGGGAGGTTCATGGCGGGGTGGGTCAGGGAGGAAAGACGGGGTGCTCGGAGCGAGGCTCCGGCGATTCGACTCAAAACAGAATCAGAATTCGTGTTCTGAATGTAGCGCGCCCACCGGTGGTGTCAAGGGGCCGTGGCTCATCAGTTCCGATGCCGGCGTACCACCGAGGCCGATGAACCGCCTGGCAGTGCCTCGCGGCAGGAGTTCCTCCCGCGCTGTTGAGCTTTCAGCGAGCTTCGACGAGCACGCACGCGCCGCTGCGACAAACCGCGCGGGCATTCGGCCGGGCCTCTTTTGGTGAGCACGCGACCTGTCCGGGTGGCAGCTCGCAGTCCACAATGCTGCATAGTGCCTGAGCTTTGCTATCGACTCGCCGAAGCACCGCCGTGAACCTCCCTCGACCGCACGGGTGACAGCACGCGACGAAGTCGGTGAGGACGCAGTCGTCGTCGCCTTGGCAGTACGGGGACGCCCGCTCGCCACCGTCTTCGGGCGGCGCGGTCACGTGCGCGCGGCTCGTTGCATCGCCGTTGGCATCGCCGTCAACGACGACGATCGATGACGGCACGATCGATGGGGGCACGGGCGATGGCTCACGCCGGGCGCCGCACGCCGATAGTCCACCTAGCGTAAGGGCCAGCGCTACCCCCCGCCATGCAGTCCTGCCATGCAGTCCTGCCATGCAGTCCCGCCATACACCCCACCTCATGCGTAATAGCGACCAAAGCGGTTCGTGATGAACTGCGTGTAGTCAACGTCTTCCTGTTTGACGAAGCCTTTTTGCGGAAGCTTGCCCTCGAGCAGGAGGTCGAGCACGCCGCAGATCCCCGCAGCCGTCGTTATCTGAATTGCGGACCAGTTCTCGTTGTAAATAGTCTGGTGCTGCACCGTGCGCGCGTAGGTGTATTCCGTGTAGTTGCCATTCTTCTTGCCGGTCGCTGACACGAACACGACGACCTGATCTTGGTAGGTCGCCGGCAGCGCACGCTCGAAGATCTCGCAGAGCGTTGCCTGATGGTCCGTCATCCGAAGCTCATTCATGAGCAGCCGCATGTAGTCCGCGTGCCCGGGGTAACGGATGGATTTGTAGTTGATATTCTGGACTTTCCCTTTCAGGGAATGGCACAGGCTTCCAAGGCCGCCCGAGGTGTTGAATGCCTCGTACTGGACTCCGTCGACCATCAGCCCTTCGAGGCCTTGCAACGCCTCGGCCGAACGCAGCTCGCCGTCCCTGAGGACTTCGCAAGGATTTGCATATTCGTTGATCAGCCCCTGCGTGCTCCACGTCAGGTTGTACTTGAGCATGTTCGACGGGAAACGCGGCAGAGCACCGACCCGCAGCTTCAGACTCTCGCAGGTGTCGAGGCGCTTCATCAGGTGCATTCCAGTCACGGTGATGAAGCCGGGAGCGAGACCGCATTGTGGGATGAGCGCCTTATTCGACTTCGACTCGAAGGCCAGGACCTGGCGCGTCGTCTCGATGTCCTCGGTGAGATCGAGGTAGTGGATGTCGTAGTTGACCGCCTGCTCGGCGATGAAGGGGTTGCACTCGAACGGACAGCACGAGAGCACCGCGGCTGCGCCATCGAGAATCGGCTGGAGCGTGCGCGCGTCGCTGAAGTCGACAGGATGGCCGCTGGCCCCCTCGCCGACGCGAGCGGCAAGGTTTGCCGCGGCCTCGCCGTCAACGTCGCCGATCCGCACCTGGTAGCCGCCCGTGCGCCCGAGGAAGTGGGCCACCATTCGGCCGATTTTCCCCGCACCTAGAACTGCAATCGACGTCGTCATGGCGACGGCTCTTACAGCAGTTTGCGCCCCGTGCCCACCTTCGCCTGCGCTAGGCTCGTTCCGTGAACGGCTGGCGAATTTTGGAATCGCTCCACGGGCACGCGGGGGTGCTCGCGGCCGCGGCCCTTGCCCACCCGGCCATCTTGCTTCGGAACGGTGCGCCGCTGTCGTGGCGGTCACGGTGGTCGGTTGGGCTGACGGCCGGCTTCGTCGTCGCGGCTTTCGCTTCCGGGCTTTTCATTTACGGTGCATACGTCGAAAAGCTGCGGGTTCAGCTGTTTTTGCAGAACGAACGTGCGGGGCTGCTGTTCGAAACAAAGGAGCACCTCGCGTTCGCGGTGACGTCGCTCGCCCTCGGAGCGGGAGTGTGCGCGCTGGCGGCTCCCAGAGGGGCACGCGCGCTACGACGAGCGGCGGCGGCGGCCTTTGGAGTGGCGGCGGTTCTGTGCCTTTTCACGGCGGGGCTTGGCACTTACATCGCGAGTGTTCACGGTTTCGGCGCCGTCACGGGAACGCAGTAAAGTTCCGCTGTCTGATTCGTTAGGTTGGGCCGCTGGCCTTAGTGTAGTGTGACCGTTACGATGTGGCGTCCACAGGCCGGTGACAAAGTGCACGCTGAGTTGGAGCTCCTCGAGCCGCTCGCAGTGGGGGGCATGAGCGTCATTTGGGTGGCCCAGCATTTGGGACTTGGCCGGCGCGTGGCGGTCAAGTTTCTGTCGCCGGCTCTTGTCGAGAAGGAACCGTCGCTCGTGCAGCGGATGCGCCGTGAGGCCCAGATTTCCGAGCGGCTCGCCAGTCCTCACGCCGTCCAGGTCTTTGAGCACGGCATGACCGAAGCGGGCGCGGCTTTCCTGGTCATGGAGCTCTTGGACGGCGTCGAGCTTGCTCGTTCGGTGGCCGAAGCGGGGCCACTCGGGCTGCCGAATGTCGTCGCGCTGGTGCGCCAGGCTGCGGTCGCTCTCGAGCGCGCACACGAACTCGGCATCGTGCATCGAGACGTGGCTCCGAGGAATGTGTTTTTGTTGAGCGTTGACACTGAATTATTTGTCAAATTGCTCGATTTTGGCGTGGCGAAATTAACCGGTCCTTCGGAGAATAATTCCTGCGTAACCCATGTCGGTTCGGTCATCGGCACGTTGGGTTTCATGAGCCCGGAACAGGTCCTCGCGCTCCCGGATATCGATGCCCGCGCGGATGTCTTTGGTCTTGGGGTCGTCGCGTACTTCGCGCTGACTGGGGAGGCACCGTTTCATATGAACGACGACTTGCCGCTTTTCATGCAATGGGCAGCGGGCCCGATGCCGCTACGGTATGCGGCGCCGGAATTGCAGCCCGAACTGGCGCGAGCGCTCGACGGATGGTTCGCGCGCTGCATGGCAACCCACCGTGCCGAGCGCTTTCAGACGATCCGCGAGCTCTGCCTGGCGCTCGACGAGGTCTTCGCGGTTACGTGAGCGTTCCCGCCCGGCCCTTCACTCGACACGGGCCACGGCGAGCATCGCCACCGTAGCGGCTCCGGCGGCGAAGAGCGCGGTGGCGCAGGCGCTGAGGGTGGCGCCGGTCGTGACGACATCGTCCACCAAGAGCACGTGCAGGCCCGCGAAGGCAAGGCGACCCCGAACGTGAAAAGCGCCTCGCACGTTGGCGGCTCGGGCGGCGGCATTCAGGTTGGTTTGAGGCCCGTTGGAGCGGATGCGGACGAGTCCGTCGAGGTCGAGCGGTGCGGCGACCGTGCGAACGACTCGGCGTGCCAAGAGTGCGGCCTGGTTGTAACCGCGCTCGATCAACCGGCCGGGATGGAGCGGGACCGGAACCACCAGGTCGGGCTTGAGTCGTGACCGAAGGGCGGCGGTCCGCAAGAGCTCCCCCAAGGGTCTTGCGAGGTCCGGTCGGTCGGAAAATTTAAGACGGCGTACGGCATCGCCGAGGGGACCCCCGTAGGCGCCTGCCGCGACCACCTCCACTCCCGCCACCCGGGTGCGTGGGCTCTCGAGCACCGCCTCGGCACAAGCTTGACAAAAGACAAAACGGCCACCGATCGGTGCGTCGCAGGCGGCGCACCCGGGGGGTGAAAGAAGGTCGAGGATGGCGGAGAACACCTGACCTTGAATCGCCACGAGCCGAGTCGCCGTTTCAGCGCCCGGCAAAAAGCACTCGCGAGCGTCGGATGAGAGTTGATAATGACCTCCCGACTTCGACGCGATAAGGGTGTTGTCTCAGTCGAAGACCAATGTGTTTCGTTGACCTTTAGGAGCACCGCAGTGGCGTCCCCAGAGCAGTGGAGATGGGCCGACGATGATGGCGTACAACGCCTTCTCGGTACCGATGAGTTGCGCACAGCGCTCGCGGCCGGACGTCTTTCGCCTCGAACTCTCGTCTGGTGTCGCGGCATGCCGGCGTGGATCCGCGCTGAGACGGTGCCGGTGCTCTCGACGTTCCTTTCGAGCGCACCTCACGTCGCCTTGCCGGTCGATCTCGGCCCCAGAGCACCGATGCGCTTGTCGATTCCGGAACCAGGAGGGCAAGAGGACGAGACGTTCCGGAGCACGCGGGACGTCGACGACCACACGGGGGCGACGGTGTCTCGCCGCATGAAGGCGACGCTCATTGGGGTCGGCGACGTGGAGCCGGTCCCGCTGTCAAGCCGGGTACGCTATGTGCCTGCCGCGCCGCTGCTTCCCACCCTGGCGGGGGGGGCCGGGGCGCTCGATGACGAGAACACGCACGTTGCGCCGAAGCCCACACGCAGCGCTCCGCCTGGCATCCAACCGGAGCCGGCCTTGCCGAAGCGCGGCCATGCGGAAGCTCCCGCGGTGAAGAGTCGTCGCTCCGTGCAACGCCAGCTGACAAGCACGTCCACCTCCGTGCTCGAGGAACCTTTCATGGCCGCACCGCCGGCCTCGCCCGCGCGGGTACGGCACCCGAAAACGGCGAACCTGCCGCTGTCCGATAAAGAAGCCGGCACGCACGAGGGCGTGGGAGGCGCTCGTCCGGTCAGCGCGCCCCTGCCGGTGTTTCAAAGCTTCCGCCAAGACGGTCTCACCCCGTCGTTGGAGCGTTCCTTCGTCGCTCGCGTGACTTCGGTCGCAGGGGGTGCCGGCGACGGGCTCTTCTCCATTCCGCCAGTCGCCGCACTGGGTGTGGGCGAAGCCGACGAGGTCGAAGGTCTGTCCCCGCTCCCGCCTCGCTCACGGCGATTTTCGGTCACCAATCGCACGTTGAACAGCGAACGCGAAGCCGCTCCGGTGTCTCGTCGGACGCTCGGTCTGGGGCTCGCCGTCGGTCTCACGTTGCTGGCGGTGGCGTTTGGTATTGGTCGCGTCTCCGGCGTGGGAAGAGACCTTCGAGGCGTCGAGCGAGCGCATCGCGGC
>CANMZR010000081.1 GCA_947502375.1 Polyangiaceae bacterium | reverse complement strand
GAGACAGAGCGCGCGCGTACGCGCCATCGAAGCCATCGCTCGTGGCGACTTCGATCGCGCGATGGCCATCGGAGGCCACCGCCGAGTGGTAGAGCCACAAGCGATCACGGCCAAGGGGCGAGCGCGAAATCACCGCACACGGAGCGGCCAACGGCCCAGCTCCAGACGCCGCCTGCAACACCGGAGCCGGACCCCGTAGCCAATTTCGTCCGTCACTCGAACGGGCCTCGCCAAGCGCCCCGTTCACCTCGTAGAACATTCGCCAGGAGCCATCGGGCAAGCGAAGCACGGATGGACTCGCGGGAACGCTACCCTTCTCCCAGCCCGTCTTCGCAACAGCCAACACCGGATTCACCGAATCACGCGTGAACGCTTCCCCGGTGGGACTATGAGCGAGCCGAATGCCATCGGCCGCGGCGTAGTAAAGCCAGATTCCATCCGACGAGCGAACGGCACTCGGAGCACCGAGCCAGCCACCCTCCCCCTCGCTGTCCGCCCGCAGAAGGAAGTGCGGCGTGAGCTCGAAGGAGCGCGCATCGGAAGCCTTGAAGCTCACGAGCTCGTTCGTAATTGAGGATGGGTCAGGGCTGACCGTATCGGCGCTGACTCGTCGCGCAGCGAAGGCCGTGACTCCAAACGTGGTGGGATCGCCATCGTCATCGAGCACGCTGACATCGCGAACGAACGACGCCGCGTCACGCAGGGCATAAGGCGCAGTGTGCCCGTTTCCGAGCTCGCCGGGACGAAGCTCGCGAAAGGGCCCCGCGTTGGCGTTGGGCGCGTTTTCGTCGCCACCGCCCGCGTCCGCCAGGGTCGCGCAACCGCCGAGGACAAAGACGAAAAGCCACCTCAAAACGCCACCTCCGCATTCGCGCCGACCCCAGTGATCTGCCCGCTCGCCGTCGCGTCGCCAACGAAATCGGCAGGATTTTCCTTAAAAATTCTGCGTATCGGCAACAGACTGAGAGCCGCGTGAACGTCGAGACGAAGGGTTCCCGGCAACACGTCGCCAAGCTTGGAGACAGCCACGCCGGCACCGAGGGCAAACACGTGGCGGTCTGCATCGAGGTAGGTGGTTCTGCCCCGCTGGTCGGGAACGGGGCTTGCCTCGTAAGCGTAACCGCCACGCAGCGGGAACTCGACACGCGCACCGAATGGGATGCGCCACTCCACTCCGACGCGGGGCACGATGCGGTCACGAAACTGCGGCGCAATCGGCAGCGTCGGAGACGGGGCCGCGGGCACGGCCACCGCAAGGCCAGGGGGCGAGACGATAGCGAGCTGCGCGGTGATGCGCGCGACAGGACTCTCGTAGGCGCTCCAGTGCACCCAACTCAAATCAAGGTTCACGTGAAGTCTCTGGAAACGCTGAAAGCTAAACGACGTCGTGAGCATGCTTGGCGTGAAGGCGCTGAAGGTACGTGCCTCCAACGCGTACACGAGGGGCACTTGCAAAGCTCCGAGCTCGACCAAACCCTGAAGCCGTGCAGCCAGCTGCAAGTCGAGCTGACTCGACCCGCGATAGGCAACGCCAACTGCGCCATAGCCCGCGCGCCGTATGCGAACACCGAGGATTGGATAACGAACGGCGGTCAAGTCGGCATCGACCTCGTGTTCGAGCGAAGAATCAAAAGGCGCCGCCAGGTTGGCGGTCCCGCGGATCGCGAACCGGCCGCGGGTCGCCGACAGATAACCAAGACCGCCACCGACCTCGAGCCATGGGAGCGGCCGAATGGCGAGGGTCGCGGCGAGAAACAAAAGTTGTTGGCGCGTATCGTAAAGTTCCCAACGGGGCGCCTCTTGTCGCCGAGCCTTCAGGAAACTCAGCCCACTATCCGGCAGGTACAACGCGACACCAAACGCGAAAGGCAGGCCGAGAATCTTCCCAGGAGCCACCACCCCACCCACCACGCCGCGCACGTCATCGACCCCGGCGTCCCGCCCGTTCGACTCGAGTTCTTGACGGTTCAGCGTATAGCCGGCCGAGAGCGAGAGGCGGCGCGCTTCCACGAGTCCGGCCGGATTGTACGCAACGGCTGAAAAATCGTTCGCGTCCGCACCAACAGCGCCCGCCATCGCCGCGGCTCTGGAGCCCATGCCGTAACTTTCGGGAAGCCCGGCCGCTGCCGGTCCAAGCCAACCGAGAGCCGAGAGGGCTCCGACGGCAAGGCCCAGTTGACGTGACGCCTTCATAAGCGCGCGGTCACCGCTATCCCCGCCGCAAGGACATGCCCTGAGGTCCTTGCAAGGCCCTCCACCGGCGCGCCTTCGGCCAAGCTCTTGCGATGGTCTCGCTCATGCAAGACATGAAACTGCGTAAAGCCGTCCAGGCTGAGTGGCAACGAACCGAGTCGCACACCCCAACCGAGCGAGAAAACGCTCCGATTCATATCGAACGCGTTGCCGTCACCCGTCTGCTCGGGGGCTGCACTCGGCTCGAAAGCGTACCCTCCGCGCAGCGCAAGGACCGTCGCCGATCCTATATCGATGCGGCGCTCGACGCCGAAACGCGGTGCGACCACGGACCGGTAACCAGACGCTCGAGCCGCTGGGGCCTGGCACTCCGGGGCGGGCGCTGGCGCATCGCTGCAGCGGACCGTCGCCTCGGCAGGACCGGGATAACCCGAACTGTGTGCATACGTCACCCCAAGTGCCGCTCGAAAGGGTCCCGCGATCCGCGCGACTTCCCAGGCGAGTTGCCAGGGATCGTACTGGGCGACGCCCGAGACATTCAAAGGCGGGATCGTGAGCGAACCTAGATTCTCAGCCTGAATCACCACGTTGAAGCGACCGATGAGCGTGCCGCGGAAAGTGAGGCCAACGCGGTACTCGCTCCGCCGTGACTCCCACGAAATCCCGAGAGTGGGAGCATAACTCGCGACGAGTGTGTCCTCGACCTCCGTACCCACGCGCCCCGACGCATCGGTCCTCACCAGCACGGAACCCTTCAAAGCCGCGAGCGCCGAGACGCCGCCGCCAACCCGTAGACCATGACCGATAGCCATCCCAAGGCCAGCTTGTACGGCGACACTTTGCACGCGGTCGGCGAGCGGAAATTGAACACGTTCCGGATAGAGGATGCGGGCTCGAACGACCACATCGGTCGGAGTGACGAACCCCAATCCGAGAGCGATGCGGTCGCGGAGCCACCCTCCGAACGGCAGCGGCAAGACGGCTCCAATCGTGCTCGCCCGGAACGGCAAACCCTGCCCAGGCGCGGGCGCCGCAGCACCCTCGGCGCGAAAAGAAAACACCGCCCCCTCGAAGCCCAGTTGCAGTTGAGTCTCGCGACTCGCGGACAAAAGCGCCGGATTTGCGTAAACCGCGTCGGCACCCTCGGCACTCGCAGCGCCGGTGCTCCCAAGCGCGCTTGCCCGAGGCCCAAAACCGAGCACATTTTGAGGCGAGGCCTGAGCGACTTTCGCCGTACCGCCGAGGACTAAAACCACGGCGATCCCGAGGAGCCCATGCGACCTCGGCCTAGGGCCATCGTAAGGCGAGGGGCTCGCGAGTTCAGGTCGGCTTTTCAACCACCCGAAAACGAGCCCAAGACGTCCCTGCACGCTCAGCCCTCGTACTCGGTGGGCTGGCCTTTGCTCTTCTTTCGTTGCTCCTTGTACCACTCGCGCTGCGACTCGGTCGGCGGCTTCCCAAAAACGAAAGCAAGCCCTATAGACCCTACGTAAAGGACCAACATGGGGATCGCCATCACAAGTTGGCTCGTCACGTCCGGAGGCGTCAGCACGGCCGCAACCACGAAGATGCCGACGATGACGTAGCGAGCGTAGTGGATGAGCTGGAGGTAGTTGACGATGCCGACCAGCGAGAGAAAAAAGATCACCAGCGGCAGCTCGAAGACGAGCCCAAAACCCAGCAGCATCTGGGTGACGAAGCCCACGTAGTCATCCATCATCACGGTCGGAACGACATTCATGTCGATGCCGTCGAGCCTCCCGGACAAGCCGAGGAAATAGTCAAACGTGACGGGAAATGCGGCTCGCCAGCAAAAATACGACCCGCCGACGAACATCAGCGTGGAGGACAGCACGAACGGGATAACGATTTTTTTCTCGCGGGCGTAGAGCCCCGGAGCGATGAATGCCCAGAGCTGGAAGAACACAATCGGAGCCGCAAGGAGGAGCCCGGCGACCAGCGAGACCTGGAAGTAACTCGTGAACGCTCCGCCAGGCGACGAGAAGTTCAGCGCGCAGGTGCCCGGCAACTTGCTAGCTCGCCACGAATCACAGAACGGCTTCGCGAGAAAAGAGAGAATTCGCTCGTGGTAATTCCACGCGACGCCGGCACCCGTGACGACCGCAATGGCGGAATAGAAGAGGCGCTTGCGGAGCTCACTCAGATGCTCCCAAATCGACATCGGCCGGTCGGCGTCGGCGGCAGTGGCAGTGGCCGTGGCAGCGGCGGCCGTCTCCTTCTTGGCGGCAGACTTCGCCTTCACGACGCACCCGCTAACGGCTCCACGACCTCAGGCAGCACGACCTCAACCGGCACGACCTCAGGCAGCACGGTGGCAGGCGACACGACCTCAAGCGGAACGACCTCAGGCAGCACGACGGCCAGCGCCCCGTAAGCATCGCAGCCGATTTCCGGGTACTCGTCCTTTGGCTCGGGCGCAGTCCCCGCGAGTTGGACCGGCGGCAACTCGGGTGCTGGTGCCGCGTCTGCACCGTAAGGTTCGTCCGACAGCGGTGCCGCCGCCGCTGCCAAAACGGCGAGCTTTTTCGTGCGCTGTGAGGAATTCTCGATGAACGAATCGACGAGGCCGGACGGCGACATCCCGCGCAAGCTACGCAAAGTCGCCAGTTCCTCCTCCAGCCCCTCGGCGCGTATGATCTCATCGATCCCGCTCTGCTGACGGAGGTCCCGACTCATCCGCCGCAGCTTTGCGACGGTTCGCCCGAGGGTGCGAAGGACCTTTGGCAACTCCTTCGGTCCAAGGACCACGAGTCCCAAAACGGCGACTACGAGGAGTTCACCAAAACTCATCCCAAACACGGGAGAGAGGCTAGCTCAGACACCCGAGCGAAGCCACTCTGTTCCCGGCGGGCGCCCCTCGTTCGCGCACTCAAGAATGCTCAATGATGGTAGGGCTCACCGCGCAAAATCGTCATCGATCGATAGAGTTGCTCGTACAAGACGACCCGCGCGAGTCGGTGCGGGAAGGTCAGCGCGGACAAGCTCCAACGCTCCACGGGTGAAGCCGAATCGAGCGCCGCATCCAGCCCAACAGGCAACCCATGCGAGCCACCGATGACGAAGGCGACGTCCCCCTTGCCCCGCGAACCCAGCGCCTCGAGCTTGCGCGCGAGCCTCTCACTTGTGAGGCTCGCGCCTCGCTCATCGAGCAACACGACGCTTGCTCCCTCCGAGGCCTTGCGGATCCCCGCCGCTTCGCTCGCCGGTGTCCCGGACTTCAAGACCACTTCGTCGACCCTGCAATAATGCACGAGCCTACCGAGGTACTCGGCACACAGTTCCCGCTCGGCGCTGCCCTTCAGCGCGCCTACCGCCACGATGCGCAGCCTCACACGTTCAGCCGCCGTCGCTCGAATCGTCACCCTCTGGGCGCCCAGCCGGCGCAGGAACTTTCACGCGCCCGGCATCGATCCACATGCCTTCGAGGTCGTAATAGTAGCGTGTGGCCTGCTGAAAAACGTGAACGACAACGTCGTTGTAGTCGAGCAACACCCACTGCCCCGCTGTCAGACCCTCGACGGAAAGCGGCACGGTACGCCGCTTCGCGCGGACCTCTTCGACGATGCCACGCGCCACAGACGAGACATGCCGGTCACTCAGGCCACTCATCAAAATCAGGATTTCGGCATAGTCGACCTTGGAGGCCACATCGATGATCTCAATCCCGGCCGCCTTCTTATCCAGCCCCGCCGCCGCAATCGCCAGCGCGAGCCGTCGTGCGTCGTCACTTGCCGCGGTCGGTGGCCCTTTCGGTGCAGCCTTCGAGGCCGGCTTCGACCCGACCTTCGAGGCCGGCTTCGACCCGACCTTCGAGGCCGGCTTCGACCCGACCTTCAAGGCCGGCTTCGACCCGACCTTCGAGGCCGGCTTCGGCCCGACCTTCAAGGCCGGCTTCGACCCGACCTTCAAGGCCGGCTTCGGCGCGGCCATCGGTTTAGCGAGCTTGGTTTTCGATTCCGGCTTCTCAATCACAGTTGCTTCTACTTCCTCGCGTCGTTGCAAAAACGGAGCGGACTCTACCGCACCTGTCCGTCACCGTGCACAATCCACTTTAACGCCGTCAGACTCGCGAGCCCCATGGGCCCGTAGGCATGCAGCTTGGAGGTCGAAATGCCGATCTCGGCGCCAAGTCCGAGTTCCCCACCGTCGTTGAAGCGGGTCGACGCGTTGACGAGAACGCAGCTCGCGTCAACCTCTCGCAAAAATCGCTCCGCGATACGATGGTCGTTCGTGCAAATGGCCTCGGAATGCTGCGAGCCATACTGACGAATGTGGGCGACCGCCGCGGCGTAGTCGGGCACCACCTTGACGGCGAGCACCCGCGCCAGGAATTCCTGTCCCCAGTCGTTCTCGTTCGCGGGGATCGCCACCGGCAAAATGGCGACGGTCGACGCGTCCCCGCGCACCTCCAGCCCGCGCTTCACCAAGGTTTCCAAGCGTGGCAAAAACGCGCCGGCCACCGACTCGTGGACGAGCACGCACTCGAGTGCATTGCAAACACCCGGGCGGCTCATCTTGCCGTTCTCGGTCAGAGCCAACGCCATGTCGAGGTCGGCCGCACCATCGATGTAGAGGTGACAGACGCCCTTGTAATGCTGCACGACCGGGACGCGGGCATGCTCTGTTACGAAGCGAATCAGGCCCTCGCCGCCTCTAGGGATCAGAAGATCGATGAGGCCCGTCAGGCCGATCAAGACCTTCAGCTCTTCGCGCCCGAGCGGCGGGAGGACTTGCACCGCATCTTCTGCAAGACCCACCCGAACGAGCGCTGTTCGAGCGAGTTCGCCCAAAAGTTCGTTGCTGCGGCGCGCTTCTTTTCCACCTCGAAGGAGCACGGCATTGCCGCTCTTCAGGCACAGGGCCGCCGCGTCGATGGTGACGTTGGGTCGCGACTCGTAAATCATCGCGATGACGCCAAGCGGAATGCGCACTTGGCCAGCCAAAAGGCCGTTCGGGCGACGCTTCATGCCGATGATCTCACCGACCGGGTCGTCCACGGCTGCGAGCCCGCGAACCGCCGCCGCCATCGCTTGAACGCGCGCAGGGTCGAGTCGCAACCGGTCGAGCATCGCCTCGTCCAGCCCCGCCGCCTTGGCATCCGTCATGTCTTTAGCGTTGGCCGCCAGGATGTCACTTTGGCGCTCGATGAGCCCATCGGCGATCGCCAAAAGCCCCGCGTCTTTCGCGACGCGAGTGGCTGACGCGAGCGTCACCGCAGCGGCCCGCGCCCGCCGGCCCCGCTCGCTGAGGTCGCAGCTCAACTCCATCCACGGGGCTTACGCCAGCAACGCCGTGGGCACCAGTCGAACGAGCGGGTTCAGCGCGGTGACGCTTAAGCCGTGTGCTAGCCTATCGTCGTGACGAGAGCCGATTGTGCGTTCATCTTTCTCGCCGCCTGCGGTGATGGAAGCGCTGCTGCACCCCCGGCGCTCCCGGCGCTTCGTCCCGTCGTCGAGGCGGCTCTCGGTGCCCGCGGCGCTGACGCGCGATCGAGCGAAGCGCCTTCGGCGGCGCCTGCGCCCAGCTCGCCAACCATCAACAAGTTCCCACGACCTGGCGATCAACTTCCACCGTCTTCGAGCGAGAAGCCGCGACCGAACCCGACTCCGACAGAGCTGTGAATCGATGCACCACGTCCTCCCAATCATGCTGTTTTTTGCGGCCGCGTGCGGCTCGCCACGGAAGCCACCCACGAGCGGCCCACCGCCCGAGTACGAGACGCCGCGCGAACTTCCGTCTTCGACCATCCCGGGCCCAGGCGCTCAGCCGACGGCGCCTCCCACGCTGGCACCCTCGGCGTCCGCTACTCCACTTCCCTGATGACTCCATGGGCTTCCCTGATGACTCCATGGCTTCCCTGATGACTCCATGGCCCCCCTGATGACTCCATGGCCCCCCTGATGACTCCATGACTCACCAACTCGTTCTCATCCTCGATTTTGGCTCACAGACGACGCAGCTCATCGCACGGCGTGTCCGCGAAGCTGGCGTTTACTGCGAAATCCATCCCTTTTCGATTTCGCCCGCGCAAATTGATGCCTTGGGTCCCCGCGCGATCATCCTCTCCGGAGGCCCCGCGAGCGTGTATGGCGTCGGCGCACCAACGATTGATCCGAGCCTGTTTTCACGAGGGCTCCCGATTCTTGGTATCTGCTACGGAGTGCAGCTGATGGCCCACTTGCTTGGCGGCCGCGTCGAGGTTGCCAAGCAACGCGAGTTCGGCGCGGCACCGGTCCGAGTCGAAGAATCGGTCGGCCCATTTGCAAGGTTCACCAAGGCAGAGACGCTGGACGTTTGGATGAGCCACGGCGATCGCGTGGCCGAGTTGCCGCCGGGCTTCCGAGCTATCGGCTCGAACCCCTCCACCCCCGCATGTGCCATCGCGGATGATGTGCGGCGCCTCTATGGCGTGCAATTTCACCCGGAGGTCACGCACACGAAACGTGGACGCGAGCTCATCGAGGCGTTCCTCTTTGATGTCGCAGGTGCCACGAGCGATTGGACTCCAGACTCGTTCGTCGAGGAGGCCGTCGCCCGCGTGCGGCACTCTGTCGGCGTGAACGAACGGGTGGTCCTCGGGCTCAGCGGTGGCGTTGACTCGACTGTCGCCGCGGTCTTATGCCGTCGCGCACTCGGCGAGCGCCTCACCTGCATCTTCGTCGACAACGGCCTCTTGCGCCTCAACGAAGCCGTGGAAGTCGTGGCGATGTTTCGTGAGCGTCTCGGCATCGAGCTCATTGCCATCGACGCCACCGATGAGTTCCTGAATGCGCTGAGTGGCGAAACCGATCCGGAGAAGAAGCGAAAGATCATCGGCGCGACCTTCATCGAGGTGTTCGAGCGCGAAGCAAAACGCATCGGCAACGTGGTCTGGCTCGTCCAAGGCACGCTCTACCCCGATGTGATCGAGAGCGTGCCGATTCATGGTTCAAGCGCCGTCATCAAGAGCCACCACAACGTCGGCGGGCTCCCTGAGCGGATGCAACTCAAGCTGATAGAGCCCCTGCGCGAGCTCTTCAAAGACGAGGTGCGCGCCGCGGGCCGCACCCTCGGCATCCCGACCGAGGCCCTTCAACGGCATCCCTTCCCCGGGCCCGGACTCGCCGTGCGCTGCCTCGGCGATCTCACCCGAGAACGCCTCGACGTGCTCCGACGCGCTGACGCCATCTTCATGGACGAGCTACGCACGCATGGCCTTTACGAGACGGTGTGGCAGGCCTTTACGGTCCTTTTGCCGGTCCGCTCGGTGGGCGTGATGGGTGATGCCCGAACGTACGATGAAGTCGTCTCGCTGCGTGCGGTCACCTCGGTCGATGGCATGACCGCCGACTGGGCGCGCCTACCGTATGAATTTCTGGCCCACGTCTCGAACCGCATCATCAACGAAGTGCGCGGCGTCAACCGCGTGGTTTACGACATCTCGTCGAAGCCACCCGCCACGATCGAGTGGGAGTGAAAACGCCCTCCCCGCGGTCGATGCTCGCAAGCCTCGCAAGCCTCGCAAGCCTCGCAAGCTTCAGCATGGCCACTGGATGCGCAGCACCCCAGAGCGGCGTCCTGCGAGTCGCCGGCAGGCCGGACGAGGCGCTCGTGACGGTCGACGACCAGTACGTCGGCAAACTAGGCCGCCTCAAACGCTTTGGCGTCAAAGTGCCCGCCGGCGAACATCGCCTGACCATCGAGGCGAACGGTCACTTTCCTCACGATCAACTCGTGACGGTCCCCGGCCGTGGAGAGACCAAAGTGGACATCGTGCTCGAACCCGTCCCGGAATAACCGCGGCCACCACGCGTAGCCCGCTTCCGAGCGCCATTCCGTCAACCTCACGAAGTGCGAGTTGGGTACGCCAAACTCAAAGCTTCCAAACGACGAACGCCCCGAAGCCAAAGACTTCGAGGCGTTTTCTTTGTGAATCGAAGCGCTCAGGTGGCGGCGACTTCGACCGACACTTCCGGCACCGGTGGCGCATTGCGCGCCATGGCATCGCCAAGGCCGCAGCGTCGCGCGGTGCGGCGCTTGAGGCGCGTCTTCTTCATCGGGGTCGAGAGCCACTCGTGGCGCTTACGGATGTTCCAGGTCTTGAAATTCGACATGAGAGAAGATTCCTATCGCTTAAATCAGAGAGTTCGTCAAGCTCGCTCGGTCACTCGGGCACGATTCCCGGTGAAGGCCGAACGAGCGTTTTCGGCTCAGGCCGTGGGTTTCTCGTCGCTCTGGATGCGCATCCCGTAGAACGACTGGTAGACGAAGTAAGCCGAGATCACGAAACACACGGCGGAGATGACCGTCGTGAGCATCGCACCGCTCTCCCCCTCCTTCATCTTGACTGCGAGCTCGACGGCGAGAAGGCCGAAGAGCGTGGTGAACTTGATCACCGGGTTCATCGCGACCGATGACGTGTCCTTGAAGGGGTCGCCCACCGTATCGCCGACGACGCAGGCCGAGTGAAGCGGCGTGCCCTTTTCCTTGAGCTCGACTTCGACAATCTTCTTCGCGTTGTCCCAAGCGCCGCCGGCGTTCGCCATGAAGAGCGCCTGGTAGAGGCCGAAGAGCGCGATCGAGATCAGGTAGCCAATGAAGAAGAAGGCGTCGAGGAAGGCGAACGAGAGGGTCGAGAAGAAGATGACGAGGAAGATGTTGAACATCCCCTTCTGCGCGTAGATCGTGCAGATCTCGACGACCTTTTTCGAGTCCTCGACGCTGGCCTTTTCAACGCCATCGAGCTTGATGTTCGCCTTGATGAACTCGACCGCACGGTAGGCGCCCGTCGAGACGGCCTGGATCGTCGCGCCCGAGAACCAGTAGATCACCGCACCGCCGGTGATCAGACCGAGCAGGTACGGCGGGTGAAGCATCGAGAGCTTCGCGAGGCTGTCCTTCTGCTTGAGACCGTCGGTGAGCACCATGATGATGGAGAAGATCATCGTCGTCGCGCCGACCACCGCCGTGCCGATCAGCACCGGCTTGGCGGTCGCCTTGAAGGTGTTGCCGGCCCCATCGTTTTCCTCGAGGTAGTGCTTGGCCTTCTCGAAGTTGGGCTTGAAGCCGAATTCTTTCAGGATCGACGCCTCGATGTTCGGAATCGTCTCGATGGTGGAGAGCTCGTAGACCGACTGGGCGTTGTCGGTCACCGGACCGTACGAGTCGACGGCGATCGTCACGGGGCCCATCCCGAGGAACCCGAAGGCCACGAGGCCGAAGGCGAACACCGGGGCGGCGATGACGGCAGCCTCATGGCTGAGACCGACGCTTACGTCCATGCTCGTGCTCGTCAAGACATCCGTCAGGCCGAGCTTCGCGATGAAGTAGGAGGTGCCCATCAGCGCGACGAACACGAGGCCCATCCAGTACGCCGAGAAGTTACCGGCCGTGAGGCCCGCGAGCACGTTCAGCGACGCGCCGCCTTCGCGTGAGGCCGTGACGACCTCTTTCACGTGAGCGGACTCGGTCGAGGTAAAGATCTTGATCACCTCGGGGATGATCGCGCCGGCGAGGGTGCCGCAGGAGATGATGGCCGAGAGCTGCCACCAGAGTTCGTGGTTCTTGCCGAGGTCGCTGATGAGCAGGTACGAGGCGCCGAACGTCACGATGACGGAGACGATGGACGTCAACCAAACGAGGAACGTGAGCGGCTCCTCGAAGTTCATCTTGTCGACCGTGCCGTACTTGCTCGTCGCGCGGATTTCGTTCAGCACGTAGGAGACGCCGGAGGTGAGGATCATCATCACGCGCATGACGAAGAGCCACACGAGGAGCTTCGTCTGAAGCTCGGTCTGCCCCTTGAGGGCGAGCAAGATAAAGGTGATGAGCGCGACGCCGGTCACGCCGTAGGTCTCGAAACCGTCCGCACTTGGGCCGACCGAGTCACCTGCGTTGTCACCGGTGCAGTCCGCGATCACGCCGGGGTTGCGCGCGTCGTCTTCTTTGATGTTGAAGACGATCTTCATGAGATCCGAGCCGATGTCGGCGATCTTCGTGAAGATGCCGCCCGCGATGCGCAGGGCCGAGGCGCCGAGCGACTCGCCGATGGCGAAGCCGATGAAGCAGGGGCCCGCGTACGCCTGAGGCATAAAGAGGAGGATCCCGAGCATCATCGAGAGCTCGGTCGCGATGAGCAGCATGCCGATCGACATGCCGGACTTCAGCGGAATCGCGTACGTCGGGAACGGCTTGCCCTTCAGCGAGGCGAAGGCGGCGCGCGAGTTCGCGAAGGTGTTCACGCGGATACCGAACCAGGCAACGCCGACCGAACCTAGGACGCCGATGACCGCGAAGATAAGGATCGCGACGACGTGCATCGGCGTGTACTCAGCACGGCCAAAGTAGCCAAAATACAGCACGATGACCGCGGCGATAAGGACGCCGAGCTTCGCGATGAACTTGCACTGCGTGAGGAGGTAGGTCTTGCAGGTCTCGTAGATAAGCTCCGAGACCTCGAGCATCGAAGAGTGGACGGGGAGGTTCTTCAGCTGCTTGTAGGTGACGAGGCCGAACACACCGCCGAGGAGGCAGATGAGGAGGCCGAGCGTGAGGAGCAGGTGCCCGTTCACGCCGAGGAACATCACCTTCGACAAATCCGGCAGGCTCTTCAAGGCTTCCGCCTCGTTGGCCCGGGCCGTCTGGGCGCCCAAAATGGCCACCGCGAAGGCGAAAAACGTCAAAAACGAGCGCATTGCGCGACTGTTACGGCTTGCGAGTCTCATAATGGGGGTCCGGTTCTCGGTGCGGCTTGTAGCAGCTTTCCTCCCCAGTCAACAGTCTATGCAGCACGACAAGAGCGATTCGTCCGTTCAGGGGATCGGTCGACCGTCGCGATAGACGCTGACCGCACGCGCGAGACCCCACGGCTGAAGGAGTTCCGCCTCGTGTTGGAAGCCCCAAAGCACGAGGTCCGCCGGCGCGCCGACCCTTAAAGCGCCGGCATCGACACCGAGACACGCCGCCGCACGAACGGTCACACCAAGCAGGATTTCGCTGAGATCGAGTCCATAAACCCGAGCGGCGAACGCCATCGCGAGAGGGAGGCTTTCGCTCGGTGCCGTGCCAGGATTGGCGTCGCTCGCGACGACGATAGAGACGCCGGCCGCCCGCAGCGTAGCCACGTCGGGAGGAGCTTGGCCCAACGTGAAACTCGCCGTCGGCAGGAGCACGGCCGCCGTGCCTGCGGCAGCCAGACAGGCGGCGCCATCGGGCGAAACATGCTCGAGGTGATCGACGCTTGCGGCACCGAGTTCGGCCGCGAGCTCCGCACCCCCCACGTCCGCGAATTGACCGACGTGAAGCCGCACACCCAAGCCGAGTTCCCGTGCACGAAGGAGCATCGGGCGTGCCTCGATCACCGAAAATGCAGCGCGATCGATGTAAGCATCGACGAACGTCGCGAGCCGGTCCGTCGCTATCCCGTCAAGCCAGCCGCGCACCTGTCCGGCGTAGCGGGCCCGATCATCGGCGGCACCCGTGCGAGCCTCGGGCGGCAGCGCGTGCAGCCCGAGGAAGGTGGGCACGACTCGCGGAAGGGTCCTGCTTTCACGCGCTAGGGCAATCGCTTCGAGTTGCTTTCGCTCATCCGCTTCGGAGAGGCCGTAACCGCTCTTGACCTCGACGGTGGTCACCCCGAGCGAGCCCATCCTCGCGAGCCGCGCGCTCAACGTGTGGGCGATATCCTCCCGTGACGCGGTGCGAATCGCATGCATGCTCGAGACGATTCCGCCGCCTGCCGCGGCAATGGCCTCGTAATCCGCACCGGCCATGCGCATCCCGTATTCACGCGCCCGCGTGCCCATCCAAGCTGCGTGCGTGTGCGCATCGACGAGTCCCGGAGTGACGAGCCCGCGATGTTCGACCCGTAGGGCCCGAGGGGCCAAGGCCGAGAGGGCCTCCGGAGTGCCCACCTGACGGATCCCGTGCTCGTCAAACAAGATGGCCCCAGGCTCAAAAACGCCGAGCGGCTCCCCCGCCCGCGGCACGCAGGTCACCACGCGCTCCGCGACGAGCAGGGTCTCGGTCACTCGAGCGCCTGCGCCATGCGACGTGCAAGCTCTCGGGCGGGCAAGCCGCCGATGATGGTGCGAAGTCGCGTAAGATCGCCCTCGAGCCGGGGGGGAGCCAGGTTGCGAACGCGAACGCTGCGGGCGGCCGCTTGACGACAACGCTCGGCGAATGCCGTAGAACGCTCAGCCTCGAGGACCAGCGCCTCATGCACGCGCGCTTGCGCCTCCACATCA
>CANMZR010000080.1 GCA_947502375.1 Polyangiaceae bacterium | reverse complement strand
TCAACAAGTGGGGCACGGCGCAGCTCGCCCTGGTGCAGGCGGTCGACAAGGACGTGTTCGACACCATGTCGCTTGGTCTTTCGACGTTCCCGAGCGGCTACACCGGTGCCCCGAATTGTCTGTGTCCCGGGGGCGGCGCCACCTGTTTTGGCCTTTTGCCCCAGGGCGTCGCGTGCGGGTATCCGACGTTGCCGCAAGTGCCGATCCAGCCTGCTGGGAAGGACAAGTCCAGCGCGCCGACCGGCGTGCGTCACCTCGTCTACAGTCACCTCGTCGCTCACTCGCCGGAGACTGCAGATGCGTCCGACGCCTCGCCAATTTACGATTCGCTTGTTGGCGCTTACGCGGCCTTGAAGGCGACGCCGATCGAGAAGCGCATCGCGGTGCTCATCACCGACGGCGGCTTCAGTTGCACCTCGCTCTCGGGCCGTCCTGGTTACACGGACGGGCAGTGCCTCGATTGGGAATACCCCGACACCGTGAACGCGCTCATCACGGCCGCTCGTACGGATCCCCAAAAGCCGATCCTCACCTTCGTGGTTGGCGTCCCCGGCTCCGACAGCACGGGCCAGCCCCAAGGCGCTTACGCCACCGCGCCTTACAGCATGAAGCTGGCCCTCAGCACCTATGCCGTGTCCGGATCCCCCGACACGGTCCCGAGTGACTGTGAGCTCGCCGCTAAATTCTCGAAAGATGGCCTTGCTCCGGCGAAGCCGTGCCATCTCGACCTCGCCGGAGGAAGCTTTGACGCCGACGGTCTGGCGACCGCGATTGCAAAAATTCGGGGCGCCGCCGTCGGCTGCGTCTATCCCTTGCCGATGGCGCCGCCAGGCGAGACCATCGACCTGAATGCCGTCAATGTCGTCGTCGCACTCGAAGGCGTGAAGCATACGGTGTTGAAACGAGCGGACAAGAACGACACTTGCGCCGTCGACGGCTGCTGGGATTACGACGCGAAGAGCAATGTGGTCCTGCTCGGCCAGGCCTGCGCCCAAGTGACGGCCGCGACGAAAGTGGATGTCGAGGTTTTCTTCGGCTGCGCTAGCAACGTGAAGTGACGCGGCACGCGCCGTGCGCCGGTCTGCGGTTGTGGCTGTCGCACTTCGGCAGTATGCTCTCGGGCTGGCGAACCACCGATTGTGGGGGGCGACCACGAAGGGATCCCGATGCTCCTCACCGTCGATGTGGGAAACACCAACATCAGTTACGGCATATTCGATGGCGATCGGCTCATCCATCACGTTCGCACGGAGTCGAGTCGCTCGCGGACAGTGGACGAGTACGTCGTTCTCGTCCGCCAGATGCTCGCTTTTCGCGGTGTGAACGCCGAGCAAATCAACGGAGCCGTCCTCGCGAGTGTCGTCCCGCCGCTCACGGACGTGATCGTTCAGGTGCTCGAGTCCGGTTTCGGGTGCGAGCCGCTCGTCATTGGCCCCGGCGTGAAGACCGGAATTCGCGTGCTCTACGACAACCCGCATGAGGTCGGCGCCGACCGCGTCGTCAACGCCGTCGCGGCGTTCGCCTGGGCCAAAGCCGGCGTCATCGTGGTCGACTTCGGCACCGCCACGACTTTCGACTGCGTCACGCCGCAAGGGGACTACCTCGGCGGCGTCATCGCACCCGGCGTTCAAATTAGCGCGGAGGCCTTGTTTTCCAGGGCTTCGCGGCTTCAACGCGTTGAGATCGCTCGCCCTGCGAAGGTCGTCGGGCGCAATGCCGTCGGCTCGATGCAGTCGGGGATCGTGTTCGGTTATGCGGGCCTCGTTGACGGCCTCTGCCGCCGCTTGAAGGCGGAGCTCGATTATCCATGCCGCGTGCTCGCGACCGGCGGGCTCGCACGTCTCATCGCGCCCGAGACCGATTCCATCGAAGAGATCGACGACAACCTGACGTTGACCGGATTGAAGCTCATCTACGAGCGAAACCAATGAAGACGTTCGGGCTCGCCGTCGGCGTGCTCGCCGTTGGCTTGGTTTTGGCGGTGCTGTTCGGCAGCGATGGCGTGGCGCTTTCCGATGCGTTGCTTGACCGTGGTCACGCCCGTGCCATTCTGTTCGAGGTCCGTTTGCCGACTGCGCTTCTCGCCGCCATTGCGGGCGCCGGCCTCGCGGCCTCGGGTGTTGCGTTTCAGGCGCTCCTGCGCAATCCGCTTGCGGAGCCGTATGTGCTCGGGGTCTCGGGAGGGGCCGCGCTCGGCGCCACCACGGTGATTGCACTCGGTCTCGGGGTGACGACCTCGCTCGGAGCGGCGCTGACTCCACTCGCAGCCTTTGGGGGCGGCCTGCTCGCAACGACGCTCGTGTACTTCGTCGCACGCCGTTCACGACCTGGCTCCGCGGGTGCGACGATGCTGCTGGCCGGTGTCATGGTGAATTCGCTCGCCGCGGCGCTCATCACGATGGGCAAGGTCCTGGTTCCGCCCGCCCGCGCAAAAGATATGCTTCGCTGGCTTGTCGGCTTCGTGGAGCTACCGACGCCGCGGGCACTCGCCCTCACCACGGTTTACGTCGGTGTGGGCATTGCCGTCCTCGTTCGCGAGGCGGGGACTCTCAATTTATTGGCCCTCGGGGACGAGACCGCCGCCTCACTCGGCGTGGACGTCCCTAGGCTCGAGCGCCGCGTGCTCATGGCCACGTCGCTCGCCGTCGGCGCGATCGTGAGCGTGACCGGCCTTATCGGCTTCATCGGCCTGGTCGTTCCGCACGCACTCAGGCGTTTCTGCGGACCCGATCATCGAAGGCTTTTGCCTCTTTCGTGCGTTGTTGGAGCCGCGATGCTCGTCTTCTGCGACCTCGCTTCACGCCTCGCGTTTGGTTGGTTTGACACGAAATTGCCCGTCGGTGCCGTCACGGCCCTTGTCGGGGCCCCACTGTTTTTGCGCCTGTTGATGAAAACGCCTCCCCGAGACGGCTCCGCGAGCCCGAGTTGAGGTGAGCCCGCTCGGGCCTGTGGTACCGTCCTCACCTGATGTCCGGTCGCGCTTCGGGTCGAATTCTGGCGTGTTTCGCTCCCTTCCTGGTCCTCGTCGTGGGTGGCAGGGTCGCGGCGCAGGCCCCAAGTAAGCCACCCGCTAGCGAGCCGGCCATCGATGACCACGCCAGGCCCGAAGAACTCGCCGCCGCGCGCGAACTCTGGACGGATGGCCTCGAGTTGGAGAAATCCAAAAAGTGGCTCGAGGCGCTCGAGAACTTCACGAAGGTCGGCCAGATTCGAATGACCCCGCAGGTGCGCTACCATGTTGCGTTTTGCAACGAGCACGTCGGCAGGTTCGTCGAGGCACTGAACGGCTATCAACTCGCGGTTCAGGAGGCGCGCGCGCTCGGTGACAGGGCCAGGGACGTCGCCGAGAACACGCCGGCGCGCATCGCGGCGGTGCGGGGCCGAGTCGCGCGGCTGCGGATCCAAATTGACGGACAACTTCGCACGTCGATCGTGCTGCTCGATGGCAAAAAACTTTCGCGCGCGCTCGTCGGTCACGACATTCCCGTCGATCCGGTTCCGCACCGCGTCGAATTGGTTCGCGCGGGCCAGGTGCTCGACGTGAAGACCATGACGTTCAGCGAAGGCGCAACCGAAACGGCCGTTTTTTCCGTCGACGATCCGGCCGAGCTCGAGTCACCTGCGGCGCCCGTCTTACCGGCCGCGCCGCCGGTGCAGTCGAACCTTCCCAGTCCCGCTGATTCTGGGCGTCTGCCCGCCTACCTCGTGGCGGGAACTGGCGCGCTGTTCCTAGGGGCGGGGGGCGTCTTTTATGCACTTCGCGAACAGACGATCGCCAACGTACGCGCCGATTGCGACAACGGTGACTCGGTCTGCGATGCCAATTCCTTGCCTACGGAAAATCTTGGCCGTGACTACACGACGGCGAGCCGAGTCCTTTTTGGAATTGGCGGAGCGGCACTCGTCACGGGGATTACCTTGTGGTTCGTCTTCGGCCCCGAGGAGCCGAAAGCAACAAATAGCAAGCTGCCTTTGGCGAAGCCCGTGGTCGGTCTGGCCCCCGGCCTGGGCGGACTGCACGCGTATGGACAATTTTGACGCTGACATAAAGGAGATGACCGGTCATCGGGCAGCGCTCACTTTCCGCCGTCATCAAACACTGCCCGAAATGATAGGCTGCGCGTCGAAATGGAAAACAGCGAACTTCGCGTCTTGATTGAGTCCCAAGATTTCGCCTGCTCAACGCTGCGAGTGAAGAGGTTTGTCGCTCGCGAAGCCATCTCGCGTCTTTACGAGTACGAGGTCGAAGTCGTCGTCATGGAGTCGAGCGGTCCAACCGCCAAGGACTTTCTCGGCGCGTCCTTGACGATCGTGCTTGACGGCGTTGGTCGCAGCGAGGCTGTCCGTCGGTTTCACGGTCTCGTATGCGAGGTTTCTGACGGACTCGAAGGCCAGGCTGGACTCCGCGTGTATTCCCTACGCGTCGTACCGCGTGCCTACGCTCTCGCGATGGTGGAGCAGTCCGAGTCCTTCATCAACCTCTCGGTGCCTGCCGTTCTGGCCCAGAAAATCGACGCCATCGGGCTCGACAAGTCGACGTCGTTTCAACTTCAAGAGGCTTACGACGCGCGAGAGTTCATCGTGCAGTACCAGGAAAGCGACCTCGCGTTTGTGTCACGCCTCGCCGAGCACCTTGGGCTTAGTTTTTACTTTGAGCACGACGACACGACGGCCCGGCTCGTGTTCACCGACCACGCAGCGGGCTTCGGACGCGTGGAAGGAGGCTCGGTCTTTCGCTCTCAAAGCGAGGGAGTTGGTGTCTTTTCGCTCACCGAAAAGCGCAAGGTCATCCAAGGGTTTCATTCGATTCATGACTACAATTACCGGATGCCGGCTGTCGATCTGTCGGGTGACTACACGATCCCGAACGGCTTTGCAGGCGGCTGCATCGAGTATGGGGCGCACCATAAATCCGCGCTCGATGGGGCCACTCTTGCGCGGATTCGGGGCGAAGCCGCTCTCTCGGAGGAGCTTATCTATTCCGGAAAAAGCTATGTCCCGACCCTCGGTGCCGGGCTTCGTCTGAAGCTCGACGAGCATCCTGAACTCGGTTCCGTCGATTTGTGCCTGACGCAGGTCGTGCACGTCGCGAATCAGACGGTGGCCGGCTTCGACGACGGCGGTCCAGCGTACGAGAACACGTTCTTCGCGATTCCTGCCGACCGCACGTTTCGGCCGGCGCGCGTCACGCCGAGACCGCGCATCTCGGGTCTGGTGACCGGGATCATCGATGCAGGCCTGAGCGAGCTCGGGGCTCGTGTGGCGCCGATCGATGCGGCCGGGCATTACCTGGTTCGGTTTCTATTCGATACGACGCACCCCGGGGATCGTCCGGTTTCCCGTCCGGTGCGCATGCTCCAAAATCATGCAGGTGAGGGCTACGGTACCCATTTCCCGCTGAAAGGAGGCACCGAGGTAGCCATCGCGTTCATCGGTGGCGATCCCGATCGTCCTGTCATCGTCGGAGCGCTGCCCAACGCCCTCGCTCCGTCGCCGGTCACCAATGCGAACCCCGGGTTGCACCGCATCCGAACGTCGAGCGGCATCACGATCGATTTCGTCGAATAAAACGCTCGGCCGCGTGCCTGCAGGCGCTCGCGGGCGTGAACAATTCGAGCGGCGAATCTTGACCCTCGCCGGCCGGCGGTCTTTGATGCCGGCCCGATGAGAACTTCGATCTTACTTGGAATGGTCGCCGCTGCGGCGTTCGCTGGGGCCTGCAACGAAACTGCGCTCCCGCCGGCGCCAAGTGGACCCGCCTCGGCGGTGAGCACCGCTGCGCTTTCGGCGACGGTGTCCGCGATGGCCTCGTCGAGCGCGCTTGCGCCCATGCCTGCCCAGCCGCCGCCAACCGTGCTGGCCGACGCCAAGGTGCTCCCGCACCTCGAGCCGCTACCGCCGATGGACGTCCCCGCGGACAACGCTCCGACCGAAGAAAAGATCGCGCTTGGCAAGACGCTCTTTTTCGATCAACGCCTCGGAAAAGACGGGAAATTTGCGTGCGAAGGCTGTCACTACGAAGACAAAGGCTGGGCCGATGCAAGCGCCCTCTCCAAAAAGGCCGATGGCAGCATGAACAAACGCCACACCCCGACCCTCATCAACGTCGGGTACCAAAAGCAGTGGTACTGGGATGGCCGCGCAGCCTCTCTTGAGGCCCAGATTTTGGCCGCGTGGAAAGGCCAAATGGGTGTCGCCGAAACGCTCGAGGAGCGGGTCAAGGAAGTCGGAAAGGTCGCCGGGTATTCACCGCTGTTCAAGGCGGCGTTTGGCTCGGCCGAAGTCTCCAGTGACCGGATCGTCAAGGCGCTCGCATCGTTTGTGCGCACCGTTCGGTCGGGGGATTCACCGTTCGATAAGTTTGACCATGGAGACAAGACTGCCATCAGCGCAGACGCCGCCCGCGGCTGGGAGATCTTCCGCAAGATCGGCTGCGCCTCCTGCCACGCGCCGCCGCTCTTCACGGACTTGTCGTTTCACAACGTCGGCATTGGCGCCGCTGCGACGCCTCCGGACCTCGGTCGTGGCGCTGTCACCAAAGATGAGGCGGACAATGGTCGCTTCAAGACCCCCACGTTGCGGTCGGTCGCGACGAACGCGCCGTATTTTCACGACGGCAGTGGCAAGACCCTCGAGGACGCGGTGGACTACATGCTGAGCGGAGGTCCGGCGGGCGCAAAGGTCGACGGCGCGTTCAAGAAGGTCACCTTGAAGTCGCCCTCGCCCGCGAGCAAATCATCGGCTGCGTCCGTCGACGAACGCGCCGATTTGCTGGCGTTCTTGCGTTCAATCACGCCCAAGCACGCCCACTTTGAGCGGCCGAAGCTTCCCTGACGGACCGGAAAGAACACGCCCAAAAACGCCTTCCGCCATTCAGCGAAACGGCGTTTTTAGGGCTCGAGGTTCCGGGCGACGGAACTCTCGTGAGGCCGCGCGTGCCGTGACCCAAACCCGCCCGCCCGCGAACCTCTCGTTCGCCTGCGTCCGGGCGTATCGGGGTCCCTGGACGTAACCGGAATCAGCCTACGTAAGGCGCCGCATCGAGCTCCTTCAGTTTGCCTTCTTGGTCCTGCAGGTCGTCGGCGTTCGGAAGCGCCTCGCGCTTGGTGTTGATCATCGGCCAAGCCTTGAACGCGCCATCTTGAATGGCGTCGATGAGGTGCTTTGGCCACCCGGCGGTGTCGGCGTCCCCCGGTTCCTTGGCACCGCTCAAGACCGCGTTGATGTCGATGTAAGCCGCCCACTTTTTCGGGAGTTCTTCCTCCTCGAAAATGGCCGTCGTCGGGCAAACGGGCTCACAGGCACCGCAGTCGATGCACTCCTCGGGATGGATAACGAGGGTGTTCTTGCCCTCGTAAAAACAGTCCACTGGGCACACTTCGACACAGTCGGTGTACTTGCACTTCACGCACGGATCCCCAACGATGTAAGCCACGGTCATTCTCCTTCTGGCGAGCGCTGGTTAAGATCTCGAGTCGAGCCGCTCCACCCGCGGGAATGGTACTCGCGCCATCTCGAGCGCGCCAGCCTTCGACGTATGGTTTTGACACCGAGTTGCCCGTCCGCTCTCGCGCCTCGAATCCGTGCCGGCATGCGGGTGCGTCCCGCCGTGCTTGCGAGAGCCGCCCTGCGGCGGAAAGCTGCCCCGGTGAGGCCGCGTGCCGACGCTTCCTGCCTTTCGGAGCGAACCGAAAGAACGCCCTCGGGGTGCTTCGCCGGCTCGCCGAGCGTCCACTCTGGGTGTACGCTTCGTAAAATCGGCGAGCGATGACAAAAGTCCTAATTTTTGAGTCCGATCACGCTTTCGCCGTCGAGTTGCGTACCGAGCTCTCGATGCTCGGTTGCACCGTACAGGTCTTCAAAGAAGGCGCGACCGGTCTGGCTGCGGCGCAACAGACGCGACCCGACCTGGCACTGATTTCTGCGGACTTGCGGCCCATGAATGGGTTTTCCATCTGCAACAAACTGAAGAAAGATCCGATCCTTCGGGGAGTTCCGGTGATGCTGATGTCCGCGGATCAGGGGGCAGAGATCTTCGAGCAACACGGGAAGCTTCCGTCGCGTGCCGACGCCTACGTTCGCAAGCCCATCCCGATGTCGGAGCTCCTCGCGCGCATTCGGGCACTCGTGCCGCTCCTCTCTCTCGCGCCCAAGCGAGCCGCGAGTTTGCTTTCGGTGACGGCCGTTCTGGTCGATGACGTTTCGGCTCTTGCAGCGACCGTCCCGCCGTCGCTCGCCGGCGCCGCCTCCGAGAGCGAAGCGCGCTCAAGAAAATCCTCGCCACTCGACGTTACAAACGAAAATGTCGTCGCCCGGTCGGCGGTCGAGCTGGGTTCCCGGTCGGCGGAAGGGTTTCTTCATTACGAACTCGGCGACGCGGACGAAGACGAAGCGACCGCGATGGGCCCGTCCCCGCGGCTCTCGATGCTCGCGCCGGCTCCCGCGCTCGCCCTGCCGACCACCTCCGAACCCACTCCCGAGGTGGACGAACAGAGCATGGTCTTCGATGAGCCATCCAAGTTGGGCGATGAAGGACCATCCTCGCGGTCGCGGGAGGGCGATGGGGATCCCGGCGAGCCTGGCTCCGGTGATGAGGAGGATGACGACGTTCCTCAGAGCACGGGATTGTGGCTCTCTCCAGCATCGTCCGAGGACGCGGCGCTCGCCCTTGCGCCTACGGTTGAGGAGATTTCAGCGCCCGCACCGTCGGTCGTCCCTGCCCCGCCCCTGGATCCTGCGAATCAGACCGCAGCCATTCAGCTTCGCCAAGCGCTGGTTCAAGCTCATCAGGAGTTGCAGCGGGTGCGTCCACAGCTGACGGAGCTGAGCCGCGTTCGTACGGAGTTGACGGAGGCTCGTCGCGAGCTCGCCGACGTGCGGGATGCCGCGCAGGCCAGCGCCGCGAAGGAACTCGTGGGGCTGCGCGAGGAGCTCGAAAAGCGGGAGCGTGCCCTCCTCGAGCTGCGCGAGGAGACGACCGCTCGGCAGCGTGAACTCTTGGATTCACGAGTCCAACACACCGCCCTCTCCCGGGAACTCGGTGAGGTGCGGGAACGTAGTTTCGCACTCGAGCGCCGCGCGGCCGAGACGATCGCTCGGTTGGATGGGGTCTCCGCCGAGAAGTCTCTGGCCGAACGCACGGTGGACGACTTGAAGGACAAGTTGAACGACCTTTCCGAAGAACTTCAACAGCGCACCCTGGAGCTCCGGGACCAGGGTGACGGTTATGAAAAGGAGCGCTCGCGGTTCCAGCTCGAGCACGCCGAGGCCGCTCGCCAAACGGAGCTGCGGCTTCGGAAGGAATTGGCCTCGATGGATGAGCAACACGCCCAGGAATTGCTCGAGGTTCGAGCGCGTTATGGCGAGACTCAGTCCTCGACGGAAGCCCTTCGTCGTGAACTCGAGGCCCGGCATGCGAGCGAGCTTGGCGAGGCCGAGCGGGCGTCGAACGAACGCGCAAGAGCGACCAAGGACGAAACCCGCGGCGCCCTTACGCTGCTGCAAGAGCGTCACGCCACGGCGTTGGCCGAAGGCGTGGCCGAGCATGCGGCGGCACTCGACAAGCTCCGGCAGGAGCACGCAGACGGCCTGGTTCGCGCGGCAACTCCACGCGCCGAGCAGCTCGAGCGGCTGCAGGAGCAAGTCCGTACAGCACGCCTCGATGCATCGACGCAGACCCATCGGGCGGAGGAGTTGGCTGACCGGCTCGAAACGGCGGAGGCGTCCCGCCAGCAACTTCTCGTGCGCACAGCGGAGCTCGAACTCGATGTGAGGCGCGCACGGGACGAGGTCGATGACGCGCTCCGCAAGGGCGATGCTTTCGAAACGGCTCGTGCCGCATGGTCGCTTGCAGACACGAATCTCCGTCGCCAAAACGACGCGCTCCAGGCCCGCATCGCTTCGGTGGATGAAGACCATGCTGCGCTTTTTGCAGTGGCAACCGCCGCCCAGGTGGCCGAGTTCACGGCGCTTCAAGCGGAGCGTGATAAGCTCGCGGCTGCGATCGAGACACAAGCGGAACGCCATTCCGAGCTCGAGCGGGAGCAGACCCAGGCCGTCGCCACGCGCCGCTCCGAAGTGGAGGCCCATGAGGCCAACTTGTCCAAGCTTCGCGGGGAGCTTCAGACGGCGCAGGCCGGTCTACAGCGTGCCCGAGAGCGCTGGAGTGAGGATCGAGTTGCCCTTCAAAAAGCGCGCGATGCCATCACTTCGCTCATTGCCGCGAGCGAAACGCCTGACAGTCCCTGAGCGCAAGCGCCTGCCGCTCCTGGTGGTTTTCGCTGCCCCCATGAACCGGTACGAAGGTGCCCCTTGCGGGTCTGCACTCCAGCGACGATGACGCACCGCACAGAAAGCGAAGGTCAGAAGGCAAAGTTCGCGCGGGTCCACACCATCGTTCCGCCGGCCGCCGGATCGCCGAATTTCGTCCACGGCTGCCCGAGTTGGGCGAGAACGCCGAGCGACATCTCGAGCCCTCCGCCAAAATTGTAAGTGGCACTTGGGTAGAGCACCACGGTGTAGCCAGCGCTCGAAAACGCGGAGTGGTTCTTCGCAACGCGCACGCCGGCTGCGGCATCGTAAAACGTCTCGTGAATGCCATTCAGCCCGATGACCGTGAACATGCGGAGCAAGAGTTTCTGCTGGAGCGCTTTCCAATCCAGTCCAGCGACGAGAAAGTCCCCGATGCGTGCGCGTTGGTACTCGTGAGGAAATTGCGCGGCACAACCGTTCTGAAACTGCCCCGCGAGACACTGAAGCTGCGCGACTTGCTTGCCCTCGATGAACGAGCCACCGAGAACGTAGTCGCCGCTGCCGAACTCGTCGACCATGCCGCGCACCCACTGCGCGTTCACGTAAGCGGATTCGTTCAGCGTGTAGTCGAGCCCTACCGTCCACTTTGCGAAGGGGCGCGCATCGGTGACGAGGGGTAGTTTGCCGCCGGCTTTGCCGTCGCCGTCGTAATCAAATTCACCCGCCGGGGTCTTGAACCCAGCGAGAGAAAAAGCGCCGTTTTGAATGGCAAACGTCGTTGCTTGCGGAACGATGAGCGCCCCCTCGAGCCGGTATCCGATCGAGTGGAAGAGCTTCTCGTTCAGCCATTTTAGAAGCCCGATCTCCCCTGTCATGTTGAATCCGTAGACCTGCATCTTCGGATACATGAGGTGGACGTCGGTCATCAACGTGCTGTCGATGCAGTCGTTCGCGTTGTTCGGGTTGCAGCGCTTGGTGGGATCCTGCGTGACGACGTTCTTGTAGGGCGTCGGGAAGTCGAAGCGGCCTCGGAAATAACTGAGAGAGACGTCCTGATTTAGAAACGTCCCCGCGAGCCGGTAGCCGAACTGCATGTTGTCGAAGCTCGTGTCCGGGAGGTCTGGCACGGCGTCACGGACGACGGTGGGGTTCTGGCTGTTGAGCGAGTTGTCGAGCAGGACGCCGTTGCCCGTGATGAGCTTCCAGCGCAGCTGATCCTCGATCACCGGAATGCGATCCACCCTCGAGAGTCCGAGCACCGCGGAGCGCGGAAGAACCGCCGGCTTCCACACCGGCACCAGCACGGCCTCATGGAACCACTCATCGTTCAGCCAGTAGGTTCCCTTCACCATGAAGTTGCCTTGCTGCTTGCCGAAAAGCAGCACGTCTTCGATGTCATCCGCGTTCAAATTGTTGGTCGGATTGAATTGATCGCCGACACCCCAGTCGACGAGCTGTTGGCCGATCCGGAGGTCGAAGTGTTTGACGAAAAGGTCCTCAACCTCGAGGTAAAGATTTTGGATGTCAATGCGGTAGGGGTCGATCTTCTCGCGTCGGGTGAGGTCCGAAAATCCAGTCACGTCGCGCGTGTACCCGTAGAGGTACAGGTTCGCGTCCACTTTCATTTTGACGCGGCCGTAAGAGCCGCTGAGCGAGCCGGAAAGTAGGTTTTGATTGCGCTCGACGCCGGCCGAAAACCCACGACCGTCGTACCAAGGAGTGACGCCGACCGCACTCGGTCGAAAACGCAAGTCGCTCTGGATGCGGCCGTTCCATTCGAGCTTGAGCTTCGCCGGTTGGGAGCTGGGCTCCTCATCGCCATCGCCATCGCCATCGCCATCGCCAGCTGCGGGGGGAGCGCTCGCTGCGGGCGAAATCGCGGTGTCGTGCTTCGGTTCCTCGACGGTGGTGGCGGAGTCGGCCGGGCCTGCAGCGTGTTGCTGCGCGGCCGGAGATGGGACCACCGTCACACCGGTAGAGGTCGGAGTCGCCGCGTCTTCAGGTTCGTCACCGTCTTCGTCGGCTGTCTCCACGTGGAGCCTGGTCATTTGCTGGGCGAAGGCGGTTCCATGGACGGCAAGAAGCGCCGTTAACGCCGCCGTGAACAACGTTTCACGAACCATGTTCACGGTTTACTACGGCCTGTTGTGCGATAGGTGTTTTTGGAGCACCCATGACCCATCGCTACGACCATCAAGACCCGAGAGAAGATGCGCGATGAGTAGAGCCGGCTCCCAGGAGCCCCACATTGAGGTCCCGTTGTGGCTCGAGGAAGCGCTCGAGCGGGCGCTCCGAGAACTCGCAGCTCGTCGTCAAACCACGACGTATCGTGCGCTCGCGGACGCGCTTTGCGTGCCCCCTCCGTACCACCTGCGACAAGTGATGCTTGCCCTCGAGGCCCGCGCCACGAAGGACCACGCTCGGGGCCGAGCCTTTCTTTCAGCCCTCGTCGTCAGCCGAGCTCGCGGGCCGCTTCCGGCGCCTGGCTTCTTCGCCCATTTGAAGACAGTCGGAGCCTACGCTGGAGCGGAAGAGGGCGAGGACGCTCGTCGCTGGCATGAGCGCGAGCTTGTGCGTATTTTTGCTGAGTCAGGCTCCGTCTGCGAGCTCGTCAAACCCGCGCCAGGCAACCTCGATGAGCTCGGCGGGCTCGGTGGCGTTGTCGGCGTCCGTGACGAGCCAGAGCCGCCCAGGCTCCCGCCGATCGACGGCGATCCCTTCGGCTTTGATCGTCGCTGAGCGCCCGTGTTCGTCCCGAAGGTCGCACATCCGGGCTGCGCCTCCCCGCACCACGCCGAGCCGCATCCCGAGCACCGCTCCGTCGTCGATGGGGTTGTCGGTGTCCTCGGCCGCCGCGAGGAACACCATTCGTCCGTCCGCCAAGGCGAAGCCGTCCGTGAAGCCGAACGTGACTCCGTCGACGCAACCGAGGTCGTGACGCAGGATCCCCCGGACCAGGGGCGCCGGCCCCTTCGCGTCGTTGTCGAGCCACCGAACAAGCTCATCGAGTCGGACACGAAGGACGGCGCTTGAATGTGCGGCGTTGCCCCGTTGCAGAAAGCAGGCGTCGGCGTCGCACACGAACGCTCCCTCGATGTTCAGAACTTCATTGGGTATTGCGCACGCGACGCGCAGGTTCTCGTAGAGTGCGTCGGCGCGGACGAGTCGCGCTGCTGCCAGCTCATCCTCGAGGACAGCCACGTGGCGTCGCTGTGCCATGGGTCCCGAGCCGAACGCAAAGAGCCTAGCGCCAGCGGGGCCTTCGACGGCGAAGCAGGACTCAAAATCGTATTTGTCGAGCTTGTTGCCGAGCTCCTTCTCGAAGCGGCGTCGCCCGCCGGGCCCCCGCGGCAGCGCCACCGAGCGCACGTCGAGCGGCTCGACCGGCCCCCGCTCGTTGAATGCGCATAAGGCCAGGAACGCCGCGTCATCCTGAACGATCGCCAAGTATTCTCGGTACCAGCAAAGTCCCGAGGCCGCGCGCACGAACCCGAGCCTGTCTTCGTGTGGGTCGGCACCCGCCGTCAGAAAAAGCGGCCGCCGGCTGACGATCCGCGCGTGCAGAGCGGGGTCCATGGAGGCTTTCAGGGCGGCGTTTGGGTCACCGATGGTCATCGTTTTTTCACGGCTCTCAGCCTCCGAACCAGCCGTCGACAGCTAGCGAGCACTAGCCCTCGATCGCTCTCGATGGTAGAAACCTTTCCCGTGAATACCAAGGAAATCGTCGAGCTTTGTAAGCAGCACACCATTTTTTCGTGGTCGGCTCAGGGAGGGGTTGCGCCGCTGGCAATCGAGCGAGCGGCGGGCATCTACTTTTGGGATACGGATGGCAATCGGTACATCGATTTCAATTCGCAGCTGATGTGCAACAACATCGGCCACAACCACCCGAAGGTCGTCGCGGCGGTGAAGGCCCAGGCCGACAAGCTGATGTTCGTCTATCCGGGTTTCGCGACCGAGCCCCGGGCGCGCCTCGGGAAGCTCCTGGCTGAAATAACGCCCCCCAATATCAATAAATTCTTCTTTACGAACGGTGGCGCCGAAGCCAACGAGGGCGCTATCAAAGTGGCGCGCCTGTTCACGGGCCGGCAGAAGATTTTGAGCCGTTATCGCTCGTACCATGGGGCCACCCACGGTGCGATGCAGCTGACCGGCGATCCCCGCCGCTGGGCGACGGAGCCGGGCGCGCCAGG
>CANMZR010000079.1 GCA_947502375.1 Polyangiaceae bacterium | reverse complement strand
AGCTCGGCGCCGCACCCACCTCGACGCTGGCCGAGCTCGACTCGCTCGGCATCGTTGGGCTCGTTGCGAACTTCACGACCCAGCACCCGTGCTGCACCCCGCGGGTTGACAACATTCATCGAATTGCAGATTTGACCGACGGCGTCTTGGTCAAGCCAGGTGAGGTCTTCAGCCTGAATCGCCATATCGGTGAGCGCACGGTCGCAAAGGGCTTCAAGGCCGCACCCACGATCGTCTCTGGAGAGATGGAGGACACCATCGGCGGAGGCATCAGTCAGTTCGCGACGACGCTATTTAATGCAGCATTTTACGGTGGTTACGACATCGTCGAGCGAAAGCCACACTCGTTCTACATCGCGCGCTATCCGATGGGCCACGAGGCGACTCTCTCGTTTCCGAAGCCCGACTTGGCGATTCGCAACGACACGAATGCGGGCCTTCTCATCCGCTGTTTCTACTCGAGGACGGCGATCACCGTGAAGCTCTACGGGAACAACGGCGGCCGACACGTGCGCCGAAAGGTCTCGCCGGTTCGGGACGTGGTGCAGCCGCCCGTCGAATACCTCGCGGATCCCACCCTCAAGCCCGGGGTAGAAAAAAACCAGGAGCGCGGCCAGGTGGGTTGGACGGTGACCGTGTCGCGCGTGCTCGACTTTGCCGACGGAACGTCGCGGACCGACGAGCGCAAGGTGACCTATCAGCCGCGTGTGCGACGCGTGAGGGTCCATCCGTGCAAGATCCCCCGGGGCCAGCTAGGTCACACGGGTGATCCATGTCCGGAGCCAGATGCGGGTGCGGAAGCGGAAGCGCATCCGGCGGTCGACGCGCCGTTGAAGGTTCCCGGCCCCGGTGAAGGTGCCAACGCCGCCGCACTCGATGACGAAGGATGAGCCGCGGGCTCCAGTCCCTTAACGTGAGCTATTGGGTGAGTATCCGAAACTCGACCCGTCGGTTGTGCGCGCGGTTTTGCGGCGTATCGTTCGGGTAGATCGGGATCGACTTACCGTAGGCGCGGGTACGTAGCCGCGGACCCTCGACACCCTTCGACACGAGCTGCGCTCGTACGGCCTCGGCACGCTGCTGCGACAAGAGGAAATTCGGATCGAGTTCACCACCGTCATCCGAGTGGCCGCAGACTTCGACGAGCCTGACGTTCGGATGCTGCTTCAGAAGCTCCGCGATGTGAGCCAGCGTTGCGAGGTCTTCATCGCGCACAAGCGGGCTCGCAACGTCGAACTCGATGCGCTGCATGAACACGATGGGCGGTGCGGGCGCGACGACGGGCGGCGGCGGCGCAGGCGCGGACCATGGGACTGGCGGCGGCAACGGCAATGGCACTGGCTGAGCGGCCGGATGCTTTGCACAACCGAGAGCCGTCACGGCGACGAGGGCGAGCAGAATCGGGCGAGGCGTGAGCATAACAAACCGATACGACGAAATCCGCGCGGCGCGTACATCGCTCGCACGTTCGTGCAGGGCGATCACGGACGAGACGCGCGGTGCCGAGCGACGAGGGAGAGCGTGATGCCGACCGCCATGGAAATGCCGGCTGGGATCCATTGTCGCGGCAGGAGCAGGAGAATCGCGCTTGCGGTGAACCAATGGCCGAGCGTCGGCAGCCATGGCGGCTCGCCTGCACCATCGCCTGGGTCGTGCAAGTTTGGCGGCATGACCTGAGCCTAGCCCATGCCGAGTCGCCGGGGGCACTCGTCCGCCGGACGGAACAGGCAGGGAAGAACGTTCTCATGTGAGGGCCGCGCGCAGTGCAAGCTCCAGGGCACGACGGAGCACCTTCACCTGAGGCCGCAGCTCGAGCGTGCGGGGGCGCCAGGCGAGCAACAGCGGCGTCGCGATTGCGTCGAGCGCAGGCGCGGTGGTCATGCGGAACTGGGCGGCTGGCAAGTGAGCCCTCACGAAGGTCGGCAGCACCCCAGCATAGGCGCCCGAGCGCACCGCCTGGGCCACCTGGGGAAAGGTCTCACAGCGCAGCGCCGCGCAGCCCAGCGAGGCGATCGCACGATCCAGCCCGCGCTCAGTGGTGGGCACGGCCAGCGGCAACTTTTCGCGGCCGATAGCGGTGAAGACCGCATAGGAGACCACGCCCAGCCGCACGGTCTTCAGCTCGCCTGCGGCCTCGGTCGAGCGCAGTAAGCCCAGGTCGATGCGGTGCTCCCGCAGCGCGTTCGCCACCCCGTCGGAGCCGAGGGCGCCCAGCTCCAACTCGATACCTCGCATCGCGGCATCGAGCTGCGGCAACCGGGGGAGCACCAGCCACTGGAGCACGCTGTCTCCCCCGCCCAGCGCCACACGCACCGGCCCCTGGTCGGCTGCTGCGACGTCCGTCAGGCCCTGCCCCAGCTCGCGTACGACCCTGGCCAGAGACGAGCCAGCAGCTGTCAGATCCATTCCCCGGCCGGTGCGGAGGAAGAGCGGTTGCTCCAAGGCACTCTCCAGCTCCTTGAGCTGGCGGCTCAGCTGGCTCTGCCTGATTGGATTTCCGGGAGCGGCTCGGGCAAGACCACCCGCTTCGGCGATCTGCAGGAACGAGGCGAGCCGGTCGAGGGAGAGCCCACGAAGTGAAGGAAGCGACATGATCGGTACATGACTACATAGTCATGGGTCCTTCAATACAATGTATGGCGAGCCAAGTCAATGAGGCGCACCATCTCACCCATGAAAGCACTTCCGATCTTCTTCTCTCCCCAGATGGTGGCCGACTCCGCCAGCTATTCACCCAGCGCCGGCAAGCCCCTTCAGGTAGTGGCTTCCTGGAAGGCCCTGGGGTTGCCTCTCGAGTTTCATGACCCGGAGCCCATCACCTTGGCGGAGTTCGCCCTCGCGCATGACGAAAAATTCGTTCGCGCCGTGCTGGAGCGCCGCGAGCAGAATGGTTTTGGCAACCGGTCGGCGGAGGTGGCCAGCTCGCTTCCGTACACCAGCGGGGCGATGCGCTCGGCGGCGCGGCATGCCTGGCGCGCGGGTGGGGTGGCCGTGGCTCCTTGCTCCGGTTTTCATCACGCGGGCTACGCGCACGTGTCGGGGTTCTGCACCTTCAACGGGCTGATGATCACCGCCGCAGCGCTCCACGTGGAAGGCGCGCGGAGGATCGGAATTCTCGACTGCGATCACCACTACGGCGATGGCACTGACGACATCATCTCGGAGCTGGGCGCGGCCAGGTGGGTGCGGCACTTCACCGCCGGCAAGCACTACCGCGGCCCCTCGGATGCGGAGACGTTCTTCAAGAAACTGCCCGAGGTGCTGGACTCGTTCTCCGACTGTGACGTGGTGCTCTACCAGGCGGGCGCCGACCCCCACATCAACGATCCCCTGGGGGGCTGGCTCACCACGCTGCAATTGCGCGAGCGAGACCGGATGGTCTTTCAGAGCTTCGCGGCTCAGAAAATCCCCGTGGCCTGGAATCTTGCAGGCGGCTACCAGCGCGAGCTCGACGGCAGCATTCCGAAGGTGCTCGAGATTCATGACAATACCCTGCGCGCCTGCGCCGAGGTGTTTCTCCAAGGCGCCGCGGCCTCGAGTCCATTGGGTTGAGAAGTTTCTGGGTGCCCGCCCCCGTTCCTGCGGGCTCGCTCCCGCCCCGCTGACCATCCCGCCGTGAGCTGGGCGATGAGCGTCCGATGGAATTGCCGGATTTTAAGGCAACGCAGTTGCCGTTTTTAAGATACTTACGGCAAGATGATTGCCAGAATCCTGAAAGTCCCTGTGGGCAGTTTTTTTCTCTTTGGCCCACGTGGGACTGGAAAATCGACATGGATACGGGAAACGCTGCCTAGCGCATTGCACGTAGACCTGCTGCGGGAGTCGACCTATGTCGAGCTGATCGGACACGCAGGCCGTCTGGAGGCCATGGCGGATGCTCGTGGCACGCGGACGGTGGTCATCGATGAAGTACAGAAACTTCCTCAACTTCTCGATGAGGTTCACAGACTTATTGAAGGGAGAGGATTCACTTTTGGGCTGACCGGCTCCAGCGCCCGAAAATTGCGACGTTCGGGGGTGAATCTTCTGGCAGGGCGTGCCCAAACGTTGAGTTTTCACCCATTCACTGCGACCGAATTGGGCGATCGGTTCAATCTGAAACACGCTGTACAATTCGGGCTGCTGCCGACGGTCGTCGCGAAGGGCGCGAGGGAAAACGCTTGGGATTATCTAAGGGGCTACGTGGGTACCTACCTTCGAGAAGAAGTGCAGCAGGAAGCGCTGGTGCGGAATCTAGGGGCTTTTCACCGATTCCTGGAGGCGGCGAGCTTCTCCCAGGCTAGTCCGCTCAACATTCAGTCCGTGGCTTCGGATTGTGGAATCGCCCGGAAAACGGCGGAAACCCACTTCGATCTTCTTGAAGACCTCTTGCTTGCGGTCCGTCTCCCCGTTTTTCGTCGGCGCGCACTGCGAAAATTGGTGTCGCATCCCAAGTTTTTCTTCTTTGATGCCGGGGTTTACCGAGCACTCCGTCCGCGTGGTCCGCTGGATTCGGATGAGGAGATCGATGGAGCCGCGATCGAAACGCTGCTGTTTCAGTCGGTGCGCGCCGAATGCGCAAACTTGGGCCTGGAATATGAGCTGAGCTACTGGCGAACGGCTGATGGGTTGGAGGTCGACCTGGTGGCCTACGGCCCGCTTGGCCTGCATGGGTTTGAGTTGAAGCGCTCATCCCGCTTTCGGGAGGCAGATTTGGATGGACTCCAGGCGTTCTGCACAGATTACCCCGAGGCCCAAGGGCATCTTCTATACGGCGGTAGCACCTCCTACCGGTTCGGTGCGATCGAGGTTGTGCCGTTGGGTGAGGGCTTGCGACGCTTGCCGATGTGGCTGCAGGGGGCGAGCTAAGCCAGGCAGCGCGCTCACGCCCCGTTGACCACCCCGACGGTTGATCGGCGCGCCTCAAAATGGGGCGATGCAACTGTCGTCCATGGGGAAGTGTAACTGTCGCTCGGCGGCCTGACCTGACCTGAGCATAGCGCATGCCGAGTCGCCAGAATCCCCCTGCCGTCCGCCCGACGGAACAGCCCTTCAAAAAAGCTCGGCCACGCCTTGTGATTGCGGTTGGCCAGCTACTCCGGTCCGTGCCCTTTGCCAAGGATGAGCTTCATCTTCGCGACGGCGTCGAAGCCTTCGACGTGGGGCGAATGATGGCAGCCTTCTACGCAGCCTTTTGGATCGGGGTGCAATAAAATGAGGTCTTTTGCCTCGGGTTTTTTTGCATGCAACGAGCCGGGTCCATGGCACTCCTCACACTGCACGTTCTGAAGCTTCGCGTTGTGCGTGACGGTTGAGCCGCCGCTTTTTCCGTATCCCGAAACGTGGCAACCGACGCACTCGAGGTTGTATTCTTTGAAGCCGTCCGCGAGCGTCTTGTACGCATGTGCATGTGCCGTTCCGTCCCAGAATTGCCGCTCTTCTTCATGGCAGGTGGTGCATTCTTCGACGCCGATGTACGTCGCTTTTCCGCTCTCGGCGGGTGGTGCTACGAGGTCAGCAAGAGCGGTCTTGTTGTGCTCGTTTATCTGCTTGTAGAGGACGAGCATGCGCGTCGCGATGGCCTCGTCGCGGCCCATTTCCACCCGAACCTCGTGGACCGAAAAGCGGAAGAAGCTGCCGGGCACGGCGGGTTGGTTGGCGGTCAAGGCTTCGCGTTCCGTTCGCAGTTTCTGCAGGTCCGCCTTACGGGCAGCGAGGTCCGCGGCGTCGACCTTTCCGCCGGTTTCCCAGCCGTTGATGCGCGTTTCGAGTTGCCGGACGTTTGTCGAAAGGGCGGCCACCTTGGCGGCCTGGGCGACTCCACCCGCGTCGGCGAGCTTTGTGTCGGCCTCGTCTCCCTTCAAATGAATATCGACGACGGCGAGCGTTTGTCCGTGATTAGCGGTCTCGACGACCAGCGTCGCTCCGATGAGCTCGGGCGCGGCCTGCGTGGTATTTGCGTTCCCGCGGCCAAGCTCTTTACCAATCACGAGCACGTCCAGTTCAGGCACCGCGTCGGCGATGCGCAACGCCGCACCGCGCTGCATGGCGACGCTGGCGATGAGGACGCGCGCTCCCGAGCGACGCAGCGCCTCGACCTCTTTTCGCACGAGCGCCACGACATCTTCGGCGGCAGGCGGCACGATGCCTTTGGGCGGGTTTCCGAGCGCATCCCGGGGCGCGCTGATACCGACGACCCCGACTTTCACGTCGCCCAAGGTGAAAAGGGCGCTCGCTTCGAGGGGTAGTCCGGCCGTTTCTCCACCGAGCCCTGCCGCGAGCAGCTTTGCGCCCGCCCGCTTTGCAACGTTCGCGAGGCTGGCTGTCCCGTCGGCCCAATCGTTGAAGCCGGGGGTCCACGCGGCGAGACCGAGGGAGTGCATCGAGTCGGCGATCGCTTCGGCCTTCCAGCGGTCCTGGGATGCTCGTGCCGTGTCGAGGGTTGGGTCGATGTAGGAGAGCGGGCCCGCGGTGAGGAGCAGACTCCGGGGCGCGCTCTCGCGTCCCTGGCGCAAGAATGCCGCAAGGTGGTCGAAGCCACCGAGCTGGTCTTTGCTGCACCCGCAGGGCTCGAGAGCGCCGGCGATGTCGCTGAGCAAATAAAGACGGATTGTGGGCGCTCCCGCACTCAGCTCGTCGGGCGGCTTCGGCTTCGGCTTCTTGCAACTCGCCAGCAGGAGCAGGCCGAGCGCCAGCATCGAGAAAGCCGCCGCAAAAGTTTTTGTTGTTCGTGGGCTCATCCGGGCTCCTGTCACAGAAGGTCGCTGGCAAAATCAGAGCCGCCCCCGTTTGTTACGAGGGCGGCTCTGATTTTGCCGCCCTACGCATTCTTCTTGTTCCAGGGTTGCCGATACGTTTTTGTGCGGTGAATCTCTGATTCACCCCGCGAGGCACTAGCGCTGCATGTCGGAGCTGCCAGGATCGGATCGGTCACGCCAGGCGGCGGGGCGCTCTCCTTCTCCGGCGACGTCGCATTGTAGCTGCTGGCACGACGTCTGGTAGGCCGCAGTGCGTCCGCAGCCCGTTGCCACGTAGCGGCCGCCGAGTTTGCGGACCACTTGCACTTGCTTGCTCGGGCACGCCAGGTCCTTCGTCGCGCGATTCAGCACGTAGGGGTGGGCGGCACTCATTCGATTGCCGCTTAAATCGCTCGGAACGCACCCCGGAAGTGCCATCCAAACGGCGAGCAGCAGGGGGCGTTGCATCCTTCAAATATCGGCTCTTGCGCTGTTTGCGTCAAGGTGACATCGCTTGCCGCCGCTCGGCCGCTGGCGTACCTACCTACCCGTGTTTCGATTGCTATTTGGAATCATGAAGGGACTCTTCGTGGGTTCGCTCGTGGGTGGCGTGCTCGTCTCTCTCGGGCTTGCGCAGCCTGGTGCCTGGGTGGCATTCGGGGCCGCCGCGCTCGTCGCCGCGCTCGTCGCCACGATCGCCGGCAAAAAGGTCTGGGAGAAAGACGGCTTCGTGCAATTGATGCTGAAGGCGGTCGCGGGGGCGCTCGTTGGCCCTGGATTGATGTGGCTCGTTCGCCGCTTTCTGGTGATGCCACTGCCCGAGCTTGCGAGCCTCCCTGGCGTGGGGCAACTGCCTGGGATGCAGGCCTTGCAGGGCGTTTCGTTGACTGTGGGTGGCTTTGCGATGACTTCGCTCGCCATTGTGGCTGCGGTCCTCGGCGGCTTTTACGATCTCGACAACACGGCGCCGCTTGCGACCGCTGCCCCCGCCGCGCGGAAAGGTGCTCGACCGAAGTCCGCAATCGATCCGGAGCTCGCCGCTTTGACCGGGCTCGACGCGTCGGAAATCGAGGAGGCGGAGAGTGCCACCGCCGATGCCGCGACGCGCTCGAAGAAGCGCTGAGGTCCGATGCCGCCTGCGCGTGCAGCGCTCTTGCTGTCATCCCTCGCCGGAATTGGCTGGCTCGTCCGGGCGCTGTGGGTGGGTCCACCCCCGCTCGTGTCGGCACTCGTGGCACTCTTTGGCTACCTCGTCCTCGTGCTCGTCGGCGTGGTCGCCTCAGGTCTCAGGATGTTCGCCGATGTGCTTACGCGTGGCCCATCGAATGCCCGCGGAGTCGTTCTCACGTTCGATGACGGACCCGATCCGCTGACGACTTTGCAACTGCTCGACGCCTTGGAGCGCGCGCAGGCCCACGCCACATTTTTTGTCGCTCCTCGAAAAGTGCTCGCGCATCCAGAGCTTGCTCGGGCGATCGTGCAGCGTGGACATGCCATCGGTCTCTATGGTCCCGCAGACGAGCGCTTCTTTGCGTTACGCGGTCGTGTTCGGGTGAGGCGGCTATTCACCGAGGCACTCGCGACCGTCGAGCGGGAGTGTGGTGTTCGTCCGTCCCTCTTTCGCCCCGCCGGCGGTCACGTGAGCCCCGCGATGGCTGCCGTCGCCGAGGAGCTTGACGTGCTCGTCATTGGTTGGTCCGTGGGTGGCCCTGGCGACCGCTGGTCAAGGAATGAGGCCGCACTCGAACGGCGCTTCGGTAACGGCCTTCGAGACGGTGCCATCGTGCTTTTACCGGGTGCGTCGCAGGGCAGTCCACCCTCCGCCGCGAGCTTGGGTGCCCTGGCCGTGGTGCTTCACGCGCTCGTTCGCCTTCAGCTCGGCACGGTGCGAATCGACGAGTGGCTGGACGCGGACTGACCCGCGCGAGCGCCGGAAAGTTTGCCCTGCACGGCCACCCCGGCTAACGAGGCGGCATGAGAGCGTCTTTGCTCTGCGTGTTGCTCGCGGGGTGTGCCGAGGCCGGTGCATCGAAGGCCGCGTCACCGGAACCGCTGGTCGGCGCTCCAATGTTTACGCGAACGGCTCCGACGGCGAGTGCGTCCGCGCCTTTGCCGAGCGTCGTACCCCCGCCCATCGAGAGTGCGAGTCCTCAGCCCACGGTGGCTGTCCCCGATGTGAGTCCTCAGGTTCCAGCGAATTCTTCCGAGCCCCTGCCCGACGTTGACGTGCGCAATGTGGGAATGCACGTCGGTGGTGGTCCGAACGACAACGCGACCAAGCGGCCCATCCGCGACGCGGTCAAGCCGCACTTCGATGCGTTTCGAGCTTGCTACGCAAAGGCGCTTTCACCGAAAAAGGTCGAGACGTTTGGGGTCGACATTTGGATCCCCGGCAACGGTGGCCTCGCGAAGCTCTCGAAACCACGAACCGCGATGAAGGGCGAGGGCGTTTCGGATTGCATGCTGAAGGCGTTCGAGAACGTTCCATTCGAGAAGCCCCCGAAAGGCCGTCCGATGACCGTTTCGTTCTCGCTTGAATTCAAAAAGAAGTAAGGGCGTAACGCCGACACTCTCAGAGATTCTCAACAAAATACTCGATGACGCGACGGTAGGCGTAGCGACGAGCGGTCAGACTGCGATACCCGTGGCGTTCGCCTGGAAAGAGCATCAAGTCGAAGTTCCGGTCGGCGGCGACGAAGGCGTCGATGAGCTTCGCGGTGTGCTCGAAGTGCACATTTTCATCCATCAGCGCGTGGATGACCAAGAGCTTTCCTGTGAGGTTTTTCGCGACTGGGGCGAGCGCCGAATCGCGGTAGCCAGCCTCGTTGGTCAACGGTGTGGCCATGTAACGCTCGGTGTAGCCCGTGTCGTAGAGGCTCCAATCCGTCACCGGTGAGCCGGCCACGCCGACCTTGTAGCGGCCCGGTGCGCGCAGCATCGCCGTCAGCGCCATGTAGCCACCGTAACTGTGCCCATAGATGCCGACGCGTTTGCCGTCGACGAACTCCTGGGCTGACAGCCAGTCGAGTGCGCGCAGTTGATCCTTCAGCTCGATGTCACCGAGGTGCTCGCGAATGGGCGTCTCGAAGGCGTGCCCATAGCCAGCTGCCCCCCGATTGTCGACCTGCAAGACCACGAAGCCGCGGTCCGCCAGGTGCTGCCAGAGTAGCCGCGGATTGTAGTCGTCCAGGATCGATTGGACGGCGGGACCACCGTAGACCACGACGATCGCCGGATAACGCTGGCCGGGGCGCCGGTCGCGAGGTTCGAGCAACGCGCCGTGGAGCTCAGGTGCACTGCCTTCGGCCGGGATGCGAACGAGCCTTGCCGGGCGCAATTGGAGGCGCTCGATGTCGGGGTCGTGTGGGATGTCGATGCCTCCTACGGCCTTGCCGCCGGCGTCGTAAATGGTGACGACAGGGGGTCGGTCATGGGCTGAGTGGACGTCAGTCCAGCCGTGCTCGGGGTGGCCAGCCTCGATGGCGTGAACGCCGCTCTCGGGGCTCATGCGTTCCATCGCGCCATCGTCGAGATTCACGGCGTAAAGCGCACGTTCGAGAACGGCGTCCTTGTTCGCGACCACCAATGCTCGACCCTTCAAGTCGAGGCCGGCGAGCTGGAAAATGTCCCATGCGCCGGCGGTTACCTGCCGCTCGACAACGCCGGTTTGCGGGTGAAGGACGACCAGGTGTTGCCGTTCTTGGTGCGGCCAAATAGCGACGACCTTGCCGTTTGCGAGCGGATACTGCGCGGTCATCTCGGTCCATGCGGCATCCTCGTGTTCGATGAGCGTATGGCTCGTGCCGGTGGCGACATCGACGTGAACCATGGCCAGGTGCCGTTGGTCACGACTCAGGCGCTGCAGGAACAGGCTCCGCCCGTCCGCACTCCACGTGATGCGGCCGAGGTAGGCGTGATTGGCGTCGAGCGCCGCCGAGACGGGGAGCACGACCCAGGTGGTCTTGCCGGTCAGATCGATGATCCCAAGGCGAACGGTTGGGTTGGTCGTGCCGCTCCGGGGATAACGCAGCAGCTGGAGGTCTAAAGCGCCGCGAAACCCCAGAATCGGAACCTGTGCGACCTCGTGCTCGTCGACCTCGAGGTACGCGAGTTTGTCGCCGGTCGGTGACCACCAAAGGCCGCTCGGCTCGTGAAATTCCTCCTGCATGTTGAAGTCGCTCTGGCCCCGCGTGACGCCTTCTTTGGCGTCTTGGGTTAACGCGCGCGCACGGCCATCGACGTCACTCAGCCACAGCTCACGGCCCCGTGCGAACGCGACCTTGGTGCCGTCTGCGGAGAGCTTTGGGTCAATGATGCCGTCGCCTTCGAGTTCGCTCAGCGTTCCGTCGGCTCGTCGCACGAACACGCGCCCTGCAACCGGGATCAGCATCACGTTTGCGCGGGCGGCCCAGGCGTACGACGTGATGCCTTGAATTTGCGTGCGTTGTCGTTCGCGTCGCAGCTCCTCGTCGCGTGAGAGCGGGCGCGCGTTGGCTACGAGCTCGGTTGCGCGGAGCAACACGCGATGGGTATGGGTCTTCGTATCGAACCCGAAGAGGGCCATGTCGGCGCTGCCATTCTCGCTCTCGAGGTAGGTGACCCAGGCACCATCGGGTGAGTTGCGCAGCATGCGCGGGACGTGCCACCCGGGCGGTGGAAAGCTCGCGATGCGGTCGATGGTGACAGGGCTCTTGGACGCGGGGGCGACGGACGCGGTGGCGGTGGCGGCGGGTTGCGTGGTCATGGATGGCAGTGGCTTGGTTACGAACGCGGGCGCATGGCAAGCGGTGGACATGGTGAACGCGAGTGGGACACCAAGTCGCAAGCGAAATCGCATGTTTTCGCTGTAGCAGGAGGTAGCCGTGTCGTCATCGGCGATGCGTCATCCGACCGTTTCGCCTGACCGCCCGCGCCACTCATGACCGTTCAGGAGCTGGTTTCGTCGGCAAGCCGGCGCGCCTCTTCGAGCAGCCGCGGACGCGTGTTGGCGGCGGGATCGTCGGTCACAAATTCAACGAGCGCCTTCAAGATGTCGCCAAGGCGTCGAGTCGGCGCCAAGCCAAGCTCGTCCATCAGCGTGCGTCCATCGACGGCGAGGTCACGCGCGCTTATCGCTGTCCCTTCGGCGAGCACCGTGGCGACGCGGTCTCGAAGCTCACCGAGTCGCACGATGTCATCTTCCGCGGGCTTTCCCTTCCCGCGGGCATCCGCGCGCCCGAGGGCGAGCAGGTCTTCCGTGAGCGGTGGAGTCACGCGACGCAGCCAGCGGCGCACGGCGGCGTCGGTCCACTCAGGCGAGTAGCAGATCAAGTGATGGCGAACGAGCTCGACCACCCTTTCGCGAGCGTCGTTGGGGGCGCGAAATCGGCGCAAAATGGCTTCGGTCATTTTCGCTCCGATGGCCTCGTGATGATAGAAAGTGTAGTCCTTCGTCTTATCCGAAAGTTCGCGTGACCGCGGCTTGCCGACATCGTGCAAAAGGGCTGCGAGTCGAAGGAGGACGTTCTCGTCGCAGGCGTCGAGGACCGCCATCGTGTGGCCCCAAACGTCGTAGGCGTGCCAGCGATTTTGCTCGCAGCCGACGCCTTCGATCAGTTCTGGGCACGTGGACGCGAGCATCCCTGTGGTTCGCATCAGCTCGAACGCAACGCTTGGCACGCGTGCCTTCAGGGCCTTCATCCATTCGTCGTGGATGCGCTCTGCGCTGACTTTTACGTAGGTCGCGAGGGCACCCTCCTCGCTCATTGCGGCAAGGGTTTTCGGCTCGATTGTGCACTCGAGGACGGCGGCAAAGCGCGCTCCACGAAGGATGCGAAGGCCGTCTTCCGCAAATCTCTTGGCGGGTTCACCGACCGCGCGCAGGAGCCGGGCTCGAAGGTCGGCCTCGCCGCCGAAGGGATCGATGAGACGTTCATCGAGCGGATCGACGGCGATGGCGTTGATGGTGAAGTCACGCCGGGCCAGATCTTCGGTGATGTCGTCGAGAAACCGTACCTCCGTTGGACGCCTGCCATCCACGTAAGCACCTTCGCCGCGCAAGGTCGTCACCTCATAGGGAGCGCCGTTCAGCACGACGGTCACGGTGCCGTGCTTGAGGCCCGTCGGGATGACCTTGCGGAAGTAAGTCATCACTTCCTCGGGGCGCGCATCGGTTGCGATGTCCCAGTCTTTTGCGGGACGTCCGAGCATCACGTCACGGACCGAGCCGCCCACGAGCCAGCCGCGTTTGCCTTTCTCGCGGAGCCGCTGACAGAGCCCGAGGACTTCCGCTGGAATGGCGGCGAAGATGGCGCGGTGGTCGACCACGTGGTTCTGCGTCTACCAGGGATCGACGACGCCGTCCGGGTTGTGGGCCTTCGGCAGCTTGCCAACACCGTTCGTCCAAGGTACCCCGCCGAATTTCTTCTTGGGGTCGAGCTTCACTTTGTCCTTCGACCCGTCGAGGATGACTTCCGTTGGCTCGTAGCCCACGCCGCCTTCGATGCGCAGGGTCTTCGGCTTGCCCTCCACGATCTTGAAGGTCTCGGGCAACATGACCTTTCGGTCGCCGTCCATGACGTACGCATTTTCGACGCCACTTGAAAGAATAACCTGGTGAGTGACGGGCTCGGGCACGGCCTTGGGCACGATTGGAGCGAGCGCGCTGGCGCTCGGGGCCGCCGCCGCTGACGGCACGCTGGCGGCTGCCGTCTTAGCTGGGTCCGCGGCGTTTTTGGTTGGATGGCTCCGCAGCCACAGCGACGTGATGGCGAAGCTGAGCAGGATCGTCGTGATGCTGATGGCCAGAGCGACGAGGCGCTTGGAGGTCCTCGGTGCCGGCAGCGCAGGCCGCCCCTCCGAATTCGACACGACTGTGCCGAGGGGATCCGCGTAGCTTGCCGCGGTTCCCTGGCTCGCCTTGGCTACCCCCGTCTGACGGAAGGCCAACAGATCTTCGGCCAGCTCGTCCATGCTCTGGTAGCGAGCCTCGGTCCGCTTGGCCATGCACTTCAGAATGATCGACTCGAGCGCATCCGGGCAGTCGAGTTCATCGGCACGCCCCCGCAGCGACGGCGGCGGCTTGTACATATGCTGGGTCAAAACCCCCATAAAATTCTCGGCCTTGAAAGGCAGCTCCCCGGAGACCATTTCGTAGAGCATCACGCCGAGCGAATAGATGTCGGCGCGCTGATCGACACCTTCTCCGGCTGCTTGCTCCGGCGACATGTAGTGGGGCGTTCCGAACACGGCGCCTGCCATCGTGAGCTTCGAGGTGTTGCCCGACGGACCCGTCACTTTCGCGATGCCGAAATCGAGGATTTTCACGAAGAGGCCCTGGCCGGCCCAGGTACCCTTCGGCTTCACGAGGATGATGTTGTCGGGCTTGAGATCGCGATGGACGATCCCTTCGGCGTGAGCCGCTGCCAGGCCGTTGCAGAGTTGGATCGCCAAGTCGACGGTCGTCTTGGGGGGGATTTTTCCGAGCTCCTCCAGCGTGTCCCCGAGCGACTGGCCGTTCAGGAACTCCATGACGAAATACGTCGAGCCGTCCGCGGCCTCCCCGAAGTCGGTGATGTCGACAATATGGGGGTTACCAATGCTCGATGCCGCCCGCGCCTCGCGCAGGAAGCGCCCCACGGCCTCCTTGTCCTTCGCGAGCTCTGCGTGCAGAATTTTGATTGCGACTTTCTTATCGATGACCTTGTGATGAGCAAGTCGCAATCAAAATTCTGCACGCAGAGCTCGCGAAGG
>CANMZR010000078.1 GCA_947502375.1 Polyangiaceae bacterium | reverse complement strand
CGCGTCAGCTCGCGCCGTGAGCCGATTTCGTTAACGGCCAGGTGCTGAGCGTCGAACCCGAGCCAGCGCAGCCGCGGAGCGTGATGCTCGAAATAGTCGTAAACGCCTGGATAAGGTGGCGACGTCACGATGAGGTCGATCGAGCCCGCCGGGACATCGGTCAGGTCGCGAGCATCGCCGAGCGCGACCTCTGCGGGCGTGGCCGAGTCTGGAGCAAGCCGAGCAAAGGCATCGAGCTGACGGACGAGCTCTTCGACTCGCCGCTGAAACGTGCGAATCGCGAAGCCCCCCGCGAGCCTCCGTGCCGGCAGCCCATCCGCGGTGTCGCCCGGCTGGCGGCTCACTTTGACGAGGATCGACGACAGTGCGAGCCAGAGGGCATCTCGGACGGCCGTGCGTGCCAGCCCCTCGATGCCGGCGCGCAAGCCATCGAGCTCGAGCAGCACGTGAGCGTCGAAGAGCTCGCGGTCATCCAGGCCATACCGGCGCGTCGCCCCGGCTTTCGCCTTCCGCCGGGCCTCCGCAGCCTCAGCCAGCTCCGCCGCCTTCGCGACCAGCTCATCGAGTTCGCGAACGGGCCAACTGCGCGTCTTGAGTCGGGCAAGCTCGACCGCGAGCGGGTTCGCATCCACCCCGTAAGCCCGCCGGTCCAGGAGGCGCGCTTCGACAAGCACCGTCCCGCTGCCGCAAAACGGGTCGAGCACGGCGGCGCCGGGCGCACTTAGCCGCTCGACGAGCCGGCGCGCGGTCAGCGGGTGCATTCGCGCCGTATAGCTATGGAATCCGTGAACATGCGCACGCGTCTCCTGCTCGTCCGAGCGAACCGCGAGCGCCTCGGCGAGGGCGTCGGCATCCTCACCCTCCCCATGAATCGTCACCTCACCGCCGATATGGGTCAGCGCCTTGCGCTGCCGTCTCTCGTGTCTTTGCTGCACGACCGAGAGGCTACAAGGCAATGGATGCGCGGACCAGCAGTCGCTGATAGCGTCTTCAGCCTATGCCCTTGCTCCGTCGCATTTCGTGGCTGCTTCTGTCCACATTGCTCTTCGCTTGCGGTGAAACCAAAGACGACCAACCGGCCGAGCCACCGCTCACCCCCTACCTTGCCGCCGACGGCGTGACCATCACGCGGCTGAGTGTCTATCAAGGCCTCGAGCGTGATCTCATGAACGACGGCGCAGCGGGTTCGCTGGGAGGAAACATCCCGCTCATCGGCGGCCGGGACGCACTCCTGCGCGTCTATTACACGACGGACACCGCCTACGATGGCAACACCGTGCTGACGCGCGTGACGATCACGGACAATGCCAATTCGGCTGCAACAAGTGGCGGTGGTGGCGGCGGCGGTGGCATGGCGCCCAACGGAAACGCACCCGTGGAAACGGTCATCGAGACGACGGGCGCGCTCTACACCCTGTCGGCCCACGATGACCTCGCTAGCACCGTGAACATCGATGTGCCGGGGGCCCTCATCACGCCGACGAGCTCGTTGCGGGTCGAGTTCTTGCGTGCTCGGGCGCAAAGCACCGGAACGAATACCAAGGCTGCCTACCCGGCCGAGAACTCGCTTTCGCTGCCGGTGAACGCGGCAGGAGGGAAGGTGAGGATTGTCCTCGTGCCGGTGCTTTACAACTCCGATGGCTCGGGGCGCCTTCCAGACGTTTCCGCCTCGCAACTCAAGCTGTACCGCGACACGTTTTGGAAGCTCTATCCAGTCTCCGAAGTGGAGCTCCGCGTCGCCGAGCCCTTCGAGTGGAAGGGGATCGCCATCCTCGGCACCGGGCAGGGATGGGGCGAGCTCTTGAACGCCTTCGTGGGCCATCGCCAGGCGTCGAAAGCCGCGTTTGACGAGTATTATTACGCGATTTTTAGAGCGAACGACACGTTTGAAGCGTTCTGTGGGCAGGGCTGCATCGCAGGCCTCAGCCTGCTCTCCGACAATCCGTTCAACGACGCCGCGCGAGCCGGCATCGGCCTCGGGTTCAGCGGCGAAGGCGCGACCCAAACCGCGGCCCACGAGATCGGCCACGAACATGGGCGCGGGCACGTGCCCTGCGGCACCTCACAGGGCATCGACCCCGGCTATCCGCATGCCGACGGGGCGATTGGCGGCTGGGGCTACGATCTCGTGAAAAAGGAACTCGTGAGGCCCGAAACGAAAGACTTCATGAGCTATTGCGACCCCAAATGGGTGTCGGATTTCACGTATTCGGCGCTCCTCCTTCGCAGCCAACAGGTCAACGGCGCCATGATGAACTGGATTCACGCGCCGGGCGCGCCGGCCACTCAACGCTACGAGCGCGTCGCCCTTCTTCCGAATGGAAAAGTCGAGTGGCTCGAACCCTTCGAGCTCGAACGGCCCCCGATCGGGTTGCCGGAGCCCGTGCAATTCGATGGCCTCGCGCCCGCTGCGAACGTGCCTGGCCAGTTCTTTCCGTACAGCCACCTACCTGGCGGCGTCGTGTTTTTCCCGGCATCCAAGCGCGTCGAGCGAATTCGGCTCCGAAATCGCCTTATTTCGCGGTGATTTCCGACGAAACCGACGGGCGGGTTTACCTGCCCGCATCATGCGCGCAATCGATTGACGTTTCAGGGCCAACCCCCTAAATCATCAGCAGCTTATGCACCCCACGTGGATGTTGACGATGCTGGTCGGCTTGTTCGCGGCCTTCTGTTGGAGCGCGAACCGGCGTTGGCAGCTGCTGAAGGTCGGTCGCGACACGGATCGCCTGAACCAACTTGGCGAGCGGCTCAAGGGGACCTACGAGTACGCTTTTGTTCAGAAAAAGATGAGCAACTACAAGGGAGCCGGGCTCGCCCACAAGCTCATCTTCGTAGGCTTTCTCGTGCTTTTATTTCGTTCGCTGATCCTCTGGGGACGCGGCTTCGATCCGAACTTCAGCCTCTGGATTTTAGGGCCGAATCCGGTGACCCTACCGCTCCTTGGCGCAGTCCCTATCGGCTTGGTTTACGGCTTCGCCAAGGACGTCACTTCGATGCTCGTGCTCGGCGGGGCGCTCTACTTCGTGTACCTCCGCGTCGTCAAAAACGAGGCGCGCATGACGCACTCGTTCGAGGCCATTTTGATCCTCGGCATCATTATCATGATGATGCTCGGGGACATGCTCTACGACGGCTCCTCCGAGGTGCTTTACCAACGCTACTGGGCCGAGGCCTGCGCGAACGGTGGCCGCTCGGAGCTGTGCGGGAGCATCGGTACGGTTGTCAGCCATCTAGGCCCGATGCCGGCCGGCGCTAGCACGTCCTTTCAATTCCACGCCTACCCCGACCCCGTGGGCTCGCTCTTCGCCATGATCCTTGGTGATCTCGGCCGCGATCAACTCGTGGCGGTGGCCCACCTGGGCTTCTGGATTCATTCCACCCTCGTGATGCTGTTCCTCAATCTGCTTCCTCACTCGAAGCATTTCCACATCATCACTGGCATTCCGAACATCTTCACGCGCAGCCTCGAGCACCCGGGCGCGCTTCAAGCACTTGGCAGCGCCGAAGCGCTTGGCGAGAAGGTGATGCAAGCCTTCGACAACCCGGAGACGGCCGAGCCGATCGGTGTCGCGCGCATCGAGCACTTTACCTGGAAGGCGATCCTCGATTTCTACACGTGCACGGAGTGTGGTCGCTGCTCGGACCATTGCCCCGCGCACCGCACCGGCAAGCTCCTCAGCCCGAAGCAGTTCATGGTGGACCTTCGCGATCATCTCTACAGCCGCGAAGACGAGTTCATTCAACGCCCCGGTGGTCCGAAGGGCGTCCTGGAAGCTGGCCATGCGCACGCCCATGGCGAGCACGGCCATGGCGAACACGGGCATGACGAACACGGGCATGACGAGCATGCGCACGGTGACGATGCTCACCACGCGCCCGTCTATCCCGAGAACCCAATTCCCATCCCGGAGATGAAGAGCGCACCCATCGACCTCGTCGGCAGCGTCATTCATCCCGATGTTCTCTGGGCCTGCACCACCTGCCGAGCGTGCGAAGAGCAGTGTCCAGTGATGATTAGCTACGTCGACAAGATCGTCGACATGCGGCGCAACCTCATCATGGTGAAAGGGGAGTTCCCCGCCGAGCTCGCAGGTCCGTTCCAGGGCATGGAGGTCAACGGCAACCCGTGGAACCTCGCGCGCATCGACCGCGCCAACTGGGCGGAGGGGCTCGACCTCCCAACCATGGCTGATTACGTGGACGCGCCCGTTCTTTTCTGGGTCGGCTGCGCGGCGAGTTACGACGACCGCGCCAAAAAAATTGCTCGCTCGACGGCTCGCTTGATGAAGGCGGCCGGCGTCGATTTCGCGATCCTCGGCCAAGAAGAAACGTGCACGGGAGATCCTGCCCGTCGCGCCGGGAACGAGTACCTATTCGCGCAGCTCGCGGAGCAAAATGCCGCAACGCTGAACGGGTACAAGGACCAGGGCGGCATCCAAAAAATCGTCACGACCTGTCCACACTGCTTCAACTCGCTAGCGAACGAGTACCCGGACTTCGGCGCAAAGTTTGAGGTGGTTCATCACAGTGAATTCCTGATGGAGCTCGTGGACGAAAAGAAGCTCTTTCCTCGTGAAAAGCACGACGGGAAGATCGTCTACCATGACGCCTGCTACCTTGGCCGTTACAACGATAAGACCGAAGAGCCACGACGCATTTTGCAGTCGATCCCAGGGGCTGAGCTCGTCGAGGTGCTGGACGCGAGCAGGAAAAAGGGCCTCTGCTGCGGCGCCGGCGGCGCGCAGATGTTCATGGAAGAGCAGAACAAAGACCGGATGAACAATCGGCGAACGCTGCAGCTTCTCGACACCGGAGCCAAGACCATCGCAACCGGCTGCCCCTTCTGCATCACGATGATCTCGGATGGCCTGAAGGCGCACAACCAAGAGGAAGCGGTTCGCACGGTCGACGTCGCCGAGTTGCTCGAGGAGAGCTGCGCCCTCGACAAGCCCGTGGGCCTGCGCGCTGCCATGCCGCAAGACCCGCCACGCCGTTCGCCCGCTGCTGGACACGCCGGCGATTGACACCGTAGGTGTGTGAGCTCGTGTACGCGAAGGATCAACCCCTGCAGCCCGACGGACCCAACAGCGACGCGGAGGTCACGCCGCTCGTGGCGTCGTACGCCGCCGACGACGTGGCTCTCGCAGCCCTCACTCGGTCGCAAGCTCCCGAGGCACTGTTCTGCCACGCCTGCGATGTGCGTATCGAGGGAGCACCGACCGCGAGCGGGCTCTTTGTCTGGGCGCGAGGCGACGTCATCCATACCGAGGAGCCGCCGCTCTGTGAGGCGTGCGCCACCGCCATCGGACTGACCGCACTCAGACGCTGGCAGCTCGAAGACGAAGAAGGCTGAATCGCTCCGCCCGGCAATGCTTGACGACAACCTGGCAGCGCTTGACAGCAATCAAGCCGTTCACAGCAATCCAGCTAAAGTCCAGTGCCCTGGAGCGCACCTCAGGCGAGGAGCAAGCCCGCGAGCGCTTCGAGGACCGCGGGAGCGATCCCGTGACCGCCGGAAAACGGGACCCAGGTCACCGCCATTCCCGCCGCAGCTAGCTCCTGATGAAGGCGCTCGGCGATCGCAAACGGGAGCAGCGCATCCTGCTGGCCGTGACTCACGAGGGCGCGCAATCCCTTGCGTTTTTGCATCAACGGCAACCACTCCTCTTCGCAGAGCAAGGTCCCACTCATCACCGCCAGGCCGGCGAGCGGCTCCGTTCCGCGGAGCGCGACATCGCACGCGAGCATCGCTCCTTGAGAAAACCCACCGAGCCAAATCGGCGCATCCCCGAGAGCCAGCTCGCGCCGCGCCTCCTGCAACATCCCGACGACCTTCGTTCGCGCGGCCTCGAGCCCCTCGGGCACCTCGCGCGTCATGTCGCGCGTTTGCCCACTCAGCATCGCCATCTGCAGGCGCACCATGTCGATGTGCCACCACGCGCGGCCGGCGCCGTATTCGGCCGGCAGTGACAGCGGCGCGGCCGGGAAAAGAAACCGCGCGGGCGCGCTACCATGACCACCAAGCTCACCGGCCAGCCCGACGAGATCATCCCCGGGCGCCCCGTAACCGTGAAGCAGCACGACCACCTTACCGGTCCCGCCTCCCGCGCCGTCGGTCCCACCCACCATACGAACCGTCAGACCGCCCCAGTTCATCGTACGCATGTCGAGAGCCTAATGATTCCACTCATCCGAGGCAGTCGAATTCGTCTCCGATGGGGCCTCGAGTTCGCCTTCTCGGATGGGTTCGATGACCTCGAACGGAACCGGTTCTGCGCCGTCGAACGACGGAGTCGGAAACACCTGACGTAGGGCGGCGAGATGACGCTTGCTCAACCCTTGCAGCGCAAGGATCTGCGCATCGCTCGCGGCGCGAATGTGTCGCATCGAGCCCAGGCCTCGGTAGAGCGCGAGCTTCGCCTTCGGGCCCACACCTGGAATTCCGTCGAGCTCCGAGCGCAGAACGCGCCGGTCCCCTTGCTTTATCCGGCCCTCATTTGCAAAACGGTGCGCCTCATCACGGACCCTCTGGAGCAAGACCATCGCGCTCGTCGAAGAGACCGCGATCCCGTTCTTTTGGCCAGGTAAGTAGACACGGTCGACGACCTTCTCGCCCGTCACCAGCTCGCGTTCCTTCGCGAGCGCCACGATGGATAGGTCGTGCAGACCGAGGTCACGCGCGGCTGCCAATGCCACGTTGAGCTGCCCACGCCCACCATCCACGACGAACAAATCAGGAAGCTCCCAGGCCTCATCGCCATCGTCCCGGGCCGCGCGTCCGCGTCGGAAGCGCCTTGCCAAAACCTCGTATTGCGCGGCGTAGTCGTCCCCTTCGCTGGTCGTGCGGATCTTAAAAGTGCGATAACGAGTTCGGTCGAGTTGCCCGTCACGCATGCACACGACCGAGCCCACCGCGTCACCCCCACCGAGGTGCGAGATGTCACTGCACTCGATCACTCTGGGCAGCGTAGGCAACCGTAGTTTTGCCTGGAGCGACTCGAGTCGCCCTTCAATTTCCTTGGTCGCGCGCTGTTTCTCGCGGAAAGCGTGGGCTGCGTTTTCAGTGGCCAGATCGAGCAATTGGCGACGAACGCCGCTCTTTGGACAGACCAAGCGGACCTTCAAGCCGCTTAGCTCGCCGAGCCACGCCCGAAGCCCGGCCACGGCCTCGGGGAGCACCGGCACGAGCACTTCATCCGGCGGCCGACCGAGCGGAGAATCACCGGCGTAATACTCGCCGAGGAACCCCGCGACCAGCTCCTCATCCGGCAGTTCAGAGCGAACGAGTGAGAAGGACTGGCTATTGATGACGTGCCCCTGGCGCACCTGAACGACCACGATCTCGACGACATCGCCTTCACGGTAAAGACCGAGCGCGTCCTGATCGATGCGCTGCACGCTCACGACTCGTTGACTCTCCCGAACCGAGGCCACACCCGAGAGTTGGTCACGGTACATCGCGGCGAGTTCGTATTCAAAAGCGCCGGCCGCCTGCTGCATGCGCGCCTCCAGCTCGCCCAGCAACTCGTCATGCCTGCCATCGAGAAACAACTCGACCGTGCGAACCTGTTCCCCGTAAAAGGCGCGGTCGACCTCGTAGACGCAGGGCGCCGCGCAGCGTTTTATCTGGTGCTGAAGGCACGGGCGACGACGCGACTTCATGTCCGCGTCGGTGCAGGTTCTCAGCTGAAAATGCTTTGCAATGAGGCGCATCGTGCGGCGCGCGCTCGTGGCCGAATGGTAAGGCCCGAAGTAACGCGCCCCATCCGCCTGCGGACGGCGTACCGCATGCAAGCGCGGCCAGTCGGCCTTGAGATCGAGACGCAAACAGAGAAACTCCTTGTCGTCGCGGAGCTTCACGTTGAAGCGGGGATGGTGCTGCTTGATGAGCTCGTTTTCGAGAACGCTTGCCTCCTTCTCGCTCGCGGTTACGACCGTTTCCAGGTCCGCGACGAGGCGCCGCAGGAGCGGGATGAAGTAGCGCGCGTCGGAGTTCGACAGCTGAAAATAACTTCGGACGCGGCTCTTCAGGCTCTTGGCCTTACCCACGTAGACCACGACGCCCTCGGCGTCCTTGAAGAGGTAACACCCGGACGACGCCGGGAGGGTCTCGAGCTTTTCAAGGACCAGTTGGGCGAGCGCATCGTCGGGGAGCGCATCGTCGGCGAGCGCCTCGTCGGGGAGCAAAGGCTCGACCATCACATCCATGCCTCAGCGCGCGAGTGTGGCGAGTTTTTCCTCGACGCGCCGCTGCAGTTCACGTCGGGCATCTTGCAGCTGGTAGAGGCGTGCGTACATGCCCCCCTCGGCGAGCAACTCCGCGTGGGTGCCGGTCTCGGTCACCCGCCCATGTTGCAAGACGGCGATTCGATCCGCCTTGCGAATCGTCGATAACCGATGCGCGATGATGAGGGTCGTACGGCCCCGGGCGGCCGCATCCATCGCCCGCTGCAGGTGCCGCTCCGTGTCACTGTCGATGTTCGCGGTCGGTTCATCCAAGACGAGAATTTTGGGGTCTCGAAAAAGCGCCCTCGCCAACGCGATCAACTGCCGCTCGCCCGCTGAAAAGTTGCTGCCACGCTCCGCCACCACAGCGTCGAGCCCTTCGGGGCGTCGCTCGAAAAGCTGAAGCGCGCCAATGGACTCGAGCACCTCGCGAACGCGGGCCATCTCGAAGTTCGGAGCGCCGCCCGCGATGTTGCTCGCGATGGTTCCTGGGAAGAGAAAGACGTCCTGGGGTACGACCGAAAATTGCCCGCGGAGTCGCTCACGATCGAGTGTACCAACGAGCCTCCCGAAGACGCGGACCTCACCTTCTTGAGCTTCGTAGAGCCGCAACAACAAGGACGCGATGGTGCTCTTGCCCGACCCGGTGGGACCGACCAACGCCAGTGTTTCACCACGCCTAGCGACGAGGTCGACGCCGTGAAGCACCGGCGTGCCAGGCTTGTATGCGAAGGTCACGCTGAGCAATTCAAACGCGGTGCTCTCTCCCGCTGGCCAGCTTTCGCCGGGGTCAGCGGCCCCGGACTGTTCGAGCGTGTCGTCCTCGGTCGAGTCGAGCAACTGAAAGATGCGCTCGGCCCCGGCGAGGGCCGATTGCACCAGCGCATAGCGCGCCGAAAGATCACGGATTGGCCCGAAAAACATGTCGATGTACGCGATGAAAGCGAACAGCGTTCCGAATGCAATCTGCGGAAGAGCGAGACCGGCGTCCCGAGCGCGGCGGCTCGCATACCAAAGAATCGACGCAATGCAGACACTGCCGACCATCTCGATGGCCGCGTCGACCGACGACTCCACAACGATAGCGCCCATGTTTGCCGAGCGATAATCGGTGTTGATGACGTCGAACTCGGCCTGGCTTCGTGACTCTCGTGCGAACGCCTGAACGACGGCGATGCCGGACACTTGCTCGTTCAAATACGCATTCATTCGCGCCGTTTTCGAACGAACTTGACGGTATACGGTGCGCAACCGGGCGCGCGTGAAATTGACGAAAAGCGCAATCGGCGGGACGAGCACGAACGCAAAAAGACTCATCCGCCAATCGAGGGTCAGCATGATGAGCACGATCGCAATGAGCCGGACGAAATCACCTACGGCGTTCAAGGCACCCGAGCCGAACATCTCGCCTATCGAGTCCACATCGCTGGTCACGCGAGTGACGAGGCGACCGATGGGCCGCGTATCAAAGAAACTCAGACTGCGGGTATGCAGAAAGCGAAACACTGCGAGCCGCAAATCGGCCATCGAGCGCGCGCCTGCGGTCTGCATCCAGTACATCTGGGGAAAGGCGAGAAGCTGCTCGAAGAGGATGGCGAAAGCGAGACCGAACCCGTAACGAACGATCCGCTGAGCGCCTCCGGGTTGCTGGAAACCCTCGAGGGCGGCGCGCATGATGAGCGGGCGCACGAGGCCAAGGCAAGACATGAGGACAAGCAGCCCGAGTGAGCCGAAGAGCAGTCTTCGGTTCCGCCGAAGGTACGGAAAAAGGCGGGCGAGCAGCGCGAGATCGTAAACACGCTCGAGTGCGTCTTCGTCATGAAATTTTGCCAAGGCCCGCTCGGCGCGGGTGTTCTCGGGGCTGGGCGCTTTCGAGAGGCTCACGACGCTAGCTCCGTCGGTGCTTGGGAAACGGAATGGCTACCCACCACCGCCAATTCGTCGTCGAGTTGTTGGGTAGCCGCGAAGAGCGCGTAAACCCCGTCTTTTGCTAGCAATTCGTCGTGAGTACCGTATTCGATGACGCGGCCGCGCTCGAGCACGAGCACCCGGTCACAGCGCCGTGCCGCAGCCACCCGATGGGTGACGAGAATGACCGTGCGCTGCGCCGTCTGCCGCTCGATCGCACTGAGAATGATCGCCTCGGTGCGGGAATCGACGGCGGACAGCGGGTCGTCGAGAACGAGAACGTCAGGCTCTCGAACGAGCGCACGCGCCAGGGCCACGCGCTGCTTCTGCCCGCCGGAAAGCTGCACGCCGCGCTCGCCGACCACCGTATCGAAGCCGTCGGGAAGCCGCTGTATCTCCTCGTGGACGCTGGCTTCCATGGCCGCTTCGAGCACCCTTGGGTCCGCGTCGCTGGGGCTCGCGAGCGAGTATGCGATGTTGTCGGTAACGGTCGTCGAAAAGAGAAAGGCGTCCTGCTGGGCGTAGCCGATGCGAGCGCGCACACTCTCGACGGGGAAACTGCAGACGTCCTCGCCGTCCAGGAACACGGCGCCCACGGCGACCGGCAAGAGCCGCGGGAGCAGCGCTGCGAGCGTGCTCTTGCCAGCGCCCGTCCGCCCGACAATCGCCAGGGAGGAGCCGGCCGGCACCGTGAACCCGACGTCATCGAGTACGACCTGGTCTCCATATTTGAAAGAAAGGCCCTCGACGCGGAGCTCGCCGCGAAACTTCAGGGGCGCCGGAGCGTCGCCGCTCGTGATGTCTGGCTCGGCGTCAAAAATGGCCTTGATGCGCGAGTAACCAGCTCGTCCGCGCTGGACAATTGCCGCGACGAAGCCGATCGCCATCATCGGCCAGGTAATTCTCAAAAGTGCGAGCCAGAATGCGACAAAGGCTCCCGTGCTCAAGGTTCCGTCAGCGAGGAGCACGCCGCCGTACCAAAAGACGATGAGCACGCCGATCGCACTGACCGTGCCCATCACGGGACCCATCGCGCCGCGGAGCTTTGCGAGCCCCAGACTTTTTTCCAGGTACGACCTGTTCTGCTCTTCAAACGCTGCGATCTCTTGTTCCTCCAGGGCAAAGGAGCGCACGACGCGCACGCCAGAGAAGCTGCCAAGAACCCGATCGCTGAGCGCCCCGAGTGCCTTTTGGTTCTCGCGCGTACGGGCGAACATCTGCGTCGAGAAGCTCCGCGTCACGAGGTAAAGAAGCGGCAGAGTCGCAAGCGATGAGAGCGTGAGACGCCAAGACAAAGCGAGCATGACGGAGAGGGCGCTAACGATAGCGAGCACGGACCCCACGACGTTCAGAATGCCGAACCCAAGCAACAGTCGCACTTGCTGCAGATCGTTGGTCGCGCGACTCATGATGTCGCCGGTTGGGTTGTTCCGAAAGAACTTCGGACCGAGGCTATGCACGTGAGCGAGGAGCAAGCTCCGCAACTCGTACTCGACGTTGCGCCCCGCGCTGAAGACGACGATGCGGGAGGCCAGCCGAGCCCCCATCGCAAACACCGAAACGACGAGGATGAACGCGGCACTGGTCGCGGCGGCATCCGAAAGGCTCGCGCGGACAGCGTCGATTGCGGCCTTGACGAGGAAGTCACGCTTCGCGAGGAAGAGCTGCTGAGTGGCGAGCATCAGGCCGCCAAACACGTAGAGTCTCAAGTTCCTGCGGAGCTGGGCGCCGAGGGTGATCGGCACCGGTCCCGTGGGAAGGCCGGTGACCCGGTCGAGCCAACGTTGCCAGCGCCCGCCCGACGGAACGCTCACGCTCCCGCCTCCCTCAACTGGAGCAACTTGCGGGCGATGGCGACGAAACCTGCACCTTGCGTGGACGACGCCACAAAGCGCGGCGGGACGCTCAAGCGGCGAACCCAAGGCAGCACATTGGCCACCCCGAGAGTGGTATGAAACGCTGAGAAACAGGCTTCATCGTTGCCACTGTCGCCCACGAATGCGTAGCGACTGAGCACGGTCGTGGCATCTTCACGGTAGGCCCGAACCAGCGCGCGTACGGTGCCCGATGCCTTGTCGTCGGCCTCGAGAGTTGCATGCACATGAATGCTGGACTCGTAGCTCCTGGCGCCTTCGTCCGCCACCGCTCGTCTGAGTTCGGCCACGCGCAACGGGGGGATTTGGACGGTCTCACCGACGTCGAACGCGGCATCCGTTTGTCGCGTGCGATGATCGTCGGCGAGAGGAATATCGGGAAAGTTTCGGCATAGGCGAGCCACGATCGCCTGAAGCTGCTGCTGGCGGGCGAGCCGTGCGTCATTCGTCAGCGAGTCGGTGACGGAGACACGCGACCCTTCGCGCCGAAACGCGATGGCGCCGTTCTCGGTCACCGCGAGGTCGATAGGCCATTGACGCGCAATGACCGCGCCAACACCCGCGGGCCGGCCGGTGCATGCAACGAGACGAAGGCCGCTCGCGCGAAGCGCAAACAGCGAGCCGTACGCCTCGAGCGTCAGTGCACCGTCCGTGAGCAGCGTGCCGTCCAGATCGAACACGACGCCGAGGAGCCGCCGAACCTCGGACGTGGCGAGCTCGGCCAGCGGCCTCATCGCTCATAGCTCATAGATGCGAGCGACCAGCACTTTGAGATACGCTCCCTCCGGAAATGCAGCCGCCACAGGGTGGTCGGCGCCCTGGAACAAGCGCTCGATGACAATCGCACGGCGCTGCGAGTCCCGCGCCCCGAGCGCGAGCGCCCGCTGCAGGGCATCTGGCCCGACGGAGCCCGAGCAACTGCAAAAAACGAGCAATCCACCGGGCTTCACGGCAGCCACCGCACCCGCGGCGAGCTTCCGATAAGCCCCAAGCGCGTTGTCACGGGCCTTGCGACCCGAGGCGAGTTTCGGTGGATCGCACACGACAATGTCAACGCCGCCACGCGCAGCCGTACGCTTGAACGCCTGGTTCGCATCGAGTTCCTCGTACTCGACGACGGCCGAAAATCCGTTTCGCTCGGCATTCTGGGCGGCCGCGAGCACGACGGGAACGCTCTTGTCAACGCCGAGGACCTGGGCCGCGCCACCACGCGCAGCCGCGAGGCCGATGGCGCCGACGTAACAGAAGGTATCGAGCACCGTGGCCCCGCGGCTCACGGTCTCGAGGTAGGCCCTCAACGGGCGCTGGTCGAAGTAGAAGCCGGTCTTCTGTGCCAGCGCGATGGGAACTTCATAGCGAATGCCGAGCTCATGGAAGCGAAGCGCATCCGGAATTTCGCCGTGAATGGCGCGAAGCTCCGGACCTTCCGGATCGAACCCTTCGCTGGTCGCGAGCGCCCGCGGCGTGCGGTCGAGGATCGCGCGCGGGTGCAACACGTCAACGAGCCCTGCGACCACTTCCTGTTCGCGCAGTTTCAAGCCGATGGTCCCGAGTTGCACCACCAGAACGTCGTCAAACACGTCGACAATCAAGCCTGGGAGTCCATCCCCTTCACCGTGAATGAGCCGGTATCCCGTGGTTTCATGCTCGGGCGTCGCATTGGGGAGAAAAGCTGCACGTCGAAGGGCGAGCGCCTGCTCGATTCGCACGCGCAAGAGCGCGGCATCGATGGGCTGTCCGCCACGCGGCGTGAAGAGCCGAACGGAGATGGCCGAGCGAGGCGAGTAGAGGCCGCGACCGAGAACTTTTCCGTTCGGATCGACAACGAGCACATCGGCCCCCGGAGGGGCAACGCCCTCGATGCGTTCGATGGCCTGCTGAAAGACCCATGGATGGCCCGCCCAGAGTGGCTGAACGTGCCCGGCCCTCACGATGACGGTCGCTGAAGGGCCACCGAAAGCGGTTGGGGAAACCAACGCTGTGCCGGTGCCGATAAGCTCGCTCACGGGAATCGAAACGTCGGCGGGCTCAACGAATTCGGTGGGTGGAACCGAAGCGTTGTCGGTGGAGGCGAGTTCGGTCGTGAAAGGTTCGGTCATGGTCGGTCGTCCACACCACTCGATGAAAGGAGCGAGCGGCGGGGCGCGGAGCATACACGCTGCAAGGGAGCGAAGGTAGGCGTTGAGCCCGTGCTCACAGGCCTCACTCGCTCTTGTTACCTGTTCGAGCTCTGCTAATGTTTTATTCGATGAAACGGAAGTCGCTTTGGGTGCTTGGGATTGCGGTTTCTCTAGCCAACTCAGCCCACGCGCAGGAGGGCCCGCCATCGATTCCGAAGGGCAATTTGGAGCCCGGCATTCCGCCGCTCAAGCTGCCACGCCCGAAGCCGCCGGGGAAAGGGTCGTCCCCGGTGTTGACCGAGCCGGCCTCGCCCCGCGGCCAACCCGTTGCGCCGCGCACGCCCGATTCGCCGCCCAAGCCCGAGGCCCCACC
>CANMZR010000077.1 GCA_947502375.1 Polyangiaceae bacterium | reverse complement strand
CCTGCGCCGGACCGTAACCACCTGCCTGCGCACCGCCATCTTGATTCGAATTCATCAATCGCTTTCTTGAATTGACACCGTCGGTGCGTAGAACGCCCTTCCTACCTATCGTTCAGAAAAACATCGGTCAAGTAGCAAAAGTTCCGGAGGGCCGTTGCGTCAAGCTGAGCGGAACGGCGCTATTTGGGCGCAAATTTTTTTGTGCGCCACGGCACGGCCGAGTTGAAAAACGTCCAGACTCTGTCGCTTCAAAATGTCGACACGCAATGAGAGCTCCGATAGGCACGAATCGGGGCAGCCGGTTCGCGAGGTGAGCCGGAGCTTGGCGGCGTCACGTTGCATCTTGCGCCAACGGCCAAGGCTGTCGAGCGACTCGCTCACCTCAAGGTGTGTACGTTTGCACTGAGCAGCGCCGCCGTGAATTTCGTCCGCAGGTAAAAGCCACGCGGCAGCGTCTCCGTGATGAACCCCTCGTCGTCGATGACGCGTCGCTTCACCTGCGAATGGGCAGCCTTGGGGCGCACCTGAAGGTGTTCACCGAGGTGCGCTGTCAGCGACTCCACCCCGCCACGAGCGATGAGCCCACCGAGTTCCTCCCAATCGACGCGCAAGCCCGCCTCCTCGGCGACGCTTGGGCTCCACGCGAACCCCGACCCGATCCGCCGCTCCGCGACGGCGATCGTTCGGTCCCCCTCGAAGGGCATCCAAAGCACGCGCGCCAATTTGCGACGCACGCGCGAGCGCTCCCAGGGAACCGTCTCGAGATCCTGGAGCGGGATTGTGCAGACGAAGGTCGACTCCACCGGCCGACCATCGGGCGTCACGGGAAGGCTCTTCAGTTCAATACCGAGCTCCACGAAATCGGGTTCGTCGAGGCTCCCCGCCGTGGCCCCGAGGGCATGCTCGAAGAACTGCCCTACCCAGCCTTTGTGGCGCGTGAGATCGGGCGGCGGCACGAGGTGCAGCCCTTTTGCGACATCCCCAATCCGCGCCCCCGCGAGCGCGCTCACCCGTTCGAGGAGCTCTTGTTCGCTCGTCGGCGGCAGCACCCGATCGTTCGGCAGAGGGACCTCAGCCGCCCGTGAAACTGCGGTCGGCGCGTGCCCGCAGCATGGCGGAAGCGAGGTCCCGATTGAGCTCGCCGATGAAGTCCGTCGAGATGCTTTTCGGGCATGCCGCTTCGCACTCGAGGTGGTTCGTGCAGGCGCCAAAACCTTCCGCGTCCATCTGCGTCACCATACGAATGGTGCGCTTGTCCTTCTCCGGCTGACCTTGCGGCAGCAAGTTCAGATGCCGCACCTTGGCTGCCGTAAAAAGCATCGCCGACGCGTTCGGGCAAGCCGCGACGCAGGCCCCACAACCGATGCACGCCGCCGCATCCATGGCGCGATCCGCCACATCTTTTCCAACTAGGATCGAGTTCGCATCCGGAGCGGCCCCGGTGCGAACCGAGACATAACCTCCCGCCTGGATGATGCGGTCAAAGGCCGACCGATCGACCGCGAGGTCACGGATCACGGGAAACGCTCCGGCACGCCAAGGCTCGACGGTGATCTCTTCACCATCGGTGAACTTCCGCATGTGCAACTGACAGGTGGTTGCCGCTTCCTGTGGACCGTGAACGTGACCATTCACGACGAGGCTACAGCTGCCGCATATCCCCTCGCGGCAATCGTGATCGAACACGACCGGCTCCTTGCCGGTGACGATGAGCTTCTCGTTCAAGACGTCGAGCATCTCGAGAAACGAGTGATCGTTCGTGATGCCGTCGATGTCGTACTTCTCGAACCCGCCAGCGCTCTTCTCATTGGCTTGCCGCCAGACGTTCAGCTTGAACTTCACTTGTAGCTCCTCTGGCTCAGCCGTACGTGCTCGAATTCGAGCGGCTCTTTGTGCAAAGTCGGCGCCTTTTTCTCACCGCCGTATTCCCACGCGGCCACGTAACAGTACTGCTCATCGTCACGCTTGGCCTCGCCTTCCGGCGTCGCGCTCTCTTCGCGGAAGTGACCGCCGCACGACTCGTTGCGATCGAGAGCGTCCCGGCACATGAGCTCGCCTAGCTCTAAGAAATCAGCCACGCGGCCAGCCTTCTCGAGCTCCTGGTTCATCGCCTCACCCGAACCCGGAATGCACACGTTTTTCCAGAACTCTTCGCGCAACGCCGGCAACTTTTCGAGCACGCCCTTCAGGCCCGTCTCACTCCGAGCCATTCCGCAGTTGTCCCACATGAGCTTGCCGAGCTCCCGGTGGAACGAATCCACGGTGCGCTTCCCTTTGATTTCGAGCAGCGTCTTCAGGCGCTCTGCGACCGCCTTCTTCGCCGCCTTCACTTCGACGTGGTCCTTCGTGACATCCTTCGCCGTACTCGTCGGAGTCATCTGCGCGAGGTAGTCACCCAGAGTGTAAGGGATGACGAAGTAGCCGTCCGCTAGCCCTTGCATGAGCGCACTTGCCCCGAGGCGATTTGCGCCATGGTCGGAGAAGTTCGCCTCGCCGAGCACGAACAGCCCGGGCACGTTGCTCATCAAGTTGTAATCGACCCAGAGCCCGCCCATCGTGTAGTGGACGGCCGGGTAGATGCGCATCGGCACCTCGTACGGGTTCTCATCCGTGATGTGGTGGTACATGTCGAACAAATTGCCGTAACGCTCGGCGATCTTGGGCTTTCCAAGGCGTGCTATCGAGTCACGGAAGTCGAGGTAGACACCGAGACCACCCGGGCCAACACCGCGCCCTTCGTCGCAAACGACCTTCGCCGCTCGCGACGCCACGTCACGCGGGACGAGGTTCCCGAACGCGGGATAGCGACGCTCGAGGAAATAATCGCGGTCCGCCTCGGCGATCTCGCCGGGCTTCTTGTCGCAATCCGCCGCACTCATGGGGACCCAGACTCGGCCGTCGTTCCGCAGCGACTCGCTCATCAACGTGAGTTTGCTCTGATAGTCTCCCTTCACCGGAATGCAGGTGGGATGAATCTGCGTGAAACATGGGTTCGCAAAGAAAGCGCCCTTTTTGTGGGCACGCCAGGTCGCGGTCACGTTGCAGCCCATCGCGTTCGTCGAGAGGAAGAACACGTTGCCGTAGCCCCCGCTCGCGAGCACCACCGCATCTGCCAGGTGCGTCTCGAGCTTCCCGGTCGAAAGATCGCGCGTGATGATGCCGCGAGCCCGTCCGTCGACGACGATGAGCTCGAGCATTTCATGGCGCGTATGCATGCTCACCGTGCCGGCCGCGACCTGGCGTTCGAGCGCCGAGTAAGCTCCTAGCAGCAGTTGTTGTCCGGTCTGGCCACGAGCGTAGAACGTGCGCGAAACCTGCGCCCCTCCGAAGCTGCGGTTGTCGAGCAAGCCGCCATACTCGCGTGCGAAAGGAACGCCCTGAGCGGCGCATTGATCGATGATGTTGAGGCTGACCTCCGCGAGACGGTAGACGTTCGACTCGCGTGCGCGGTAATCGCCGCCCTTCACGGTGTCGTAGAAAAGGCGGTACACGGAATCACCATCGTTCTGGTAATTCTTCGCGGAGTTGATGCCGCCTTGGGCCGCTATCGAGTGAGCGCGACGAGGGCTGTCTTGGTAGCAAAAACATTGCACTTTATAGCCGAGCTCACCGAGGCTCGCCGCGGCTGCGCCGCCCGCGAGGCCAGAGCCGACCACAATCACCTCGTACTTCCGCTTGTTGGCGGGGTTGACGAGCTTGAGGTTGAAGCGATGTTTTTCCCAACGCTGCTCGATGGGACCGGTGGGGCAATGCGACTGGAGCGCCATGGTGGTTTCGCTACTCCTGAAAACCGAGGACGAAAGGTTGAAAAGACGAGGTCGACCGAGTCACTTCACGGGGCCAATGGATCACTTCACGACGCCAAAAAACACGGCGATAGGAACGGCGAGAAAGCCGACACAGACGGCCATTGCGACCGCCACCGCGCTGGAACGAATCGTCTCGTTGTAACGCTCGTGATTCAGACCGAGCGACTGAAAGAGACTCCACGCGCCGTGGTAAAGATGCATCGAGAGCGCCAACTGAGCCAACACGTAGACGGCCGTGCACCACGGCACTTGAAAGCTGTGAACCACATTGTGGTAGACGTCCGGCCAGTTGTTCTTGTCGACCGGCAGGTGCTGGTAACCGAGCCCCTTCGTCACGCCGTACGTGAGATGGGCGAGATGGTAGACCACGTAAAGGGCGATGGTGATGCCGCTGAGGAACATCGTCTTCGCCGCGTAATCGGTCGCGACGTCTTTCTTCGAAACGTAGGCGACCGGACGTGCGGCACGATTGAGCCGAACGAGTCCGATGGCCGTGACCGCGTGCGCAACGATGGCGACCAGCAACGTGGAGCGCGCACCCCATAGCAGGATCGGCGTCGAGTGAAGCGTGTGCGAGTAACCATTGATCGCGTCGGGGCCGAGGAAAATCTGGAGATTCCCCAACATATGACCGATCACGAACCCGAACAGGACAAGGCCTGAGATGGCCATCACCATCTTCTTCCCGATGGTCGTGTGGGTGAGGGACAGCGCCCGCGTGCTCATGCAGGCTTCATACTCTGTGGGCTCCCGCTTGTCAGCAATTCGCACGTCGTTTCCTCGCGGCGACGGCGCACGACGTTTGCCCGTGACTTTCTGAGGACCGCCTCGCCCCCAAACCCATGCCGATGGCCCGGAAGTGGTCGGCACCGTGGGAACGCGTTAGGTTTGTTCCATGAGCGACGAGACCACCCGCGAAGGACGCCCCATGCCCGGCCCCGAAGGACGCCCCGAAGGACGCCCCATGCCCGGCACCGAAGGGCACGGCACCCACACCGTCGATGTGCTCGAACGCAGCCAAACGCCCCGCGACGGGGAGCCCCAGTCGATGGATCGCCGCCTGTTCATGCAACTCACCGCGTACCGGTGCCCAGTGGACCGACATCCGCGCCGCACGGCCGAAGCGCTCGGAGTGGCCCTCGATGCTGCCGGCGCCGTCGGAGTGATTTACGAAGACGTCAACGATCCGTTGGGGCTAGCCCTCCTCACGTGGAGCGAAGATCCGGCGGAATTTGTCGATCGCGTCCGCCCAGTGCTCGCCGAGGAACGCTTCCGAAGCCTTGTTTTTCGGCCGGAATTCGCCTTGCTCGGCCGCACCTATGCCACGGGCTACGAAGATCGACTCGACTTCTGGCTGCTCGAGAAGCCCGTGAACAACGTCCGGCACCCCGATTGGCCGTGGGCCGTCTGGTATCCGCTTCGCCGCACGGGTGAGTTCTCGCGATTGCCCCCGAAAGATCAGGGGGGGATCCTCCGCGAGCACGCCGTCATCGGCCGCGCCTACGGGGAAGCTGGACTCGCGTTCGACGTGAGACTCGCCTGTCACGGCCTCGATCAACACGACAACGATTTCGTCATCGGCCTCATCGGCAAGACCCTTCACCCGCTCTCGCACGTCGTGCAGACCATGCGAAAAACACGACAGACGTCGGAGTTCATCGAACAGATGGGGCCCTTCTTCGTCGGCAGGAGGATCTGGACAAGCCAGTGAAGCAAGCACACGCAAGCGTCTCGCGCGTCGTCGCTGCCCTCACGTTCGCGTGCTTTGCGGGTGCGCTCTCAGCGCCAGCACGCGCGCAAGCCCCGCGGCCTTCAGCGCCCACGGTATCGGTCGCTCCACAGGCGCCGCCCATCCGGACGCTTCGCGTTCCCGGCGACCACGACATCGAGGTCGTCGACGGCCCCGCCGAGAGCCGTCAGGTGCTGCTCTATTTCCACGGACTTTGCGGTGATCCATTGGCGTTCCGAAGCTGGCGTGCGGCGGCCGCACGGTTCGGTACGCTCATCTCGCTTCGCGGCGACGAGGCCTGCCCTGGCAGCGGGGGACGCATGCGGTGGAGCTACGACCATGACCTCGCAAACCGTCGCGTGAGCGCCGCTATCGAGCTTGTGAGTGCCATCCGCGTCGCCAAGGGCGAAGCCCCACTCGAGAACCAAAAACTCACCGCCATTGGCTATTCACAGGGAGCGCGCCGCGTCGAGTGGCTCGCCGCTCGCTTTCCAGAACGCTACGTGCGGGTCGCGATGATCGCAGGCGCCTTCAAGCCCAACCCCTTGCCGCTATCCCGCGAAGGCCGGTTTTTGCTGATCGGAGGCACTTTGGACAACCACAAACACCTCTACGAAGCGAGCGTCGAGTTGCGTAGTGCCGGCCTCACCGTGCTTTATGGGGAACTGCCATCGGCCCGGCACGGCGACTATGGGCCCGAAGCCTTGCAAGCCATGGGGCACGGGTTAGATTGGCTTTTCAAGAACGTGCGGTAGCGGTAGAGACGTAGGGCGCGGGGCGTTGACCCCAGGCGACGAGATTCGAGGAGCCATCATGAGCGACACACGCCAGCAGATTGAAGAGTTGATAAAGAACCACAAAGTCGTCCTTTTTATGAAAGGAACGCGCAGCTTTCCGCAGTGCGGATTCTCGGCGCGATCGATCGAGGTGTTCAAGCGCTGCGGCGTGCAGGTGAAGGACGTGAACATCCTCGCCGACGGTGCGATGCGCCAAGCGATCAAGGATTACTCGAACTGGCCGACGATCCCGCAAGCCTACATCGACGGTCAATTCGTCGGTGGGAGCGACATTCTTCTCGAAATGTACGAGAGCGGCGAGCTGCAAAAACTCCTCGGCGTAGCCGGCACCGGAGCCGCTCCCGAACAGGCTCCCAGGGTGACCGTGACAGCGAGAGCCCAAGCTGCTTTCGCAGGTGCCGGTGGCGACGTTGCCGCGGGCGAAGTGCTGCGGTTCGACGTGAGCCCGACCTTCCAACACGACCTGTTTTTCGGCCCAACCGTCAAGGATGACTTCGTCATCGAGGCCGGTGCACTGACGCTCCACGTCTCGCGCGGTGCAGCCCCGCGGGCCGATGGTGTCACCATTGACTTCGTGGAAAGCCCAGGGGGTTCCGGTTTCAAAATCGAAAATCCGAACGAGCCCGGTAAAGTTCGTTCCATCGACTGCAAGGAACTGAAGAACAAGCTCGACGCGGGCGCGGCGTTGCATCTTTTCGACGTGCGCGGCGAGAAGGAACGGGCCACTGCATCGATTTCCGCGGCCAAGCCGCTCGACGACAAAGCCCTGCTAGGGGTCGCCAAGGACGCGTTCATCGTCCTTCACTGCCACCACGGCGTGCGGAGCCGTAGCGCGGCAGAGCAACTCGTCCAAGACGGCTATAAAAACGTGTTCAACTTGACCGGCGGCATCGACGCTTGGTCCGTTGCTGTCGACCCCTCGGTCGCGCGCTACTGATATTTACCACCCGAATAGAGAGTGTGGACGACCCGCCTGTAGAGCGGCCTGAGGGGCGGTGGTCCGTGGCCGGTTCCAACTAAACGGTTCCGCCACGGACGGCGTTTGAGCGCTTCGCGGCATCCGGCAAGTCGGGCTCGACGAAGAGCCACTTGACCTCGGGGTGGCGCTTGCGAACGGCCCGCTCGAACAGGCTGATGGCGACGCATATGTCGGCAGCCTGGGCGTGAGGTTGGAGTTCCACCTTGGCCGCAATCATCACTTCCCCCGGGCCCTGCTGCACCGTCATCACCTGCAAAAGGCCCCGAAACAACGGCTGCTCCTTCGCGAGCTCGATGGCGGACGCCCGGATCTGCGGGTCCGCGGCCTCCCCCTCGAGCAACGAGACGATCTCGACGCACAAGAAAATGGCGACCACGACGAGGACCCCACCTATCATCAAGGTGCCGAGCGAATCGTAGAGCGGGTTCTTCGTGAAGTACGTCATCGCGAGCGAGAAGATGGCGATCACGAGCCCGAGGGACGCGGCGAAGTTCTCGCCGAAAATAACGACGAGAGCGCTGTCCGTCGTCTCGCGGAGGTATCGAAAAAACGGCTTCGAAGCGCGCCTTTTGTTGAGCTCCCGAATGTTCCCGAGGGTTGAAGCGCCTTCGAGCAAGAGTGAAAACCCAAGAATTGGGAAAGCCAACCCCAAGTTGCGCGGCGGTTCCTGAGCGGACAGCTTGTGAAGGCCCTCGTAGATCGAGAACACCCCGCCACCGGTGAAGAGCAAGAGCGACACGATGAACGACCAAAAATAAAGTGCTCGACCATAACCGAACGGCCGCTGTTCATCGGGCGCGCGCCCTGCCCGCTTGATCCCCACGAGCAAAAGAGCTTGATTTCCGCAATCGGCAACGGAGTGGATGGTCTCGGCAAACATCGCCCCCGAGCCCGTGAAGAACGCCGCGAGCCCCTTCGCGGCAGCGATCACCATGTTCACGAAAAGCGAATTCAGGACGTGCTTGGTGGACTGCTCACCCATCGTGCAGACTTATACTACAGGTTCGCATGAATTCCTTCGCACGACATGCGGCCGCCGCCACGCTGGTGCGCTGGCTCGGCCCTTGGTCCAAGGGGACCCCCAGCGCCATTCGGCGGGTCGAGCGGACCCTCGACACGAGCACTGGACCGCTCTGCACCTGGTGCTACGAGTCCGTCGGCACGCGGCCTTCTGGTGCCATGCTGCTCGTCCCGGGGTTGCATCCGGAAGGACCGAGGGATGTGCGGCTCGACCGATTTTGCCGCATTCTCGCGGCCTCGGGACTCTTCGTGATGGCCCCGTTCGTGCGCCCGCACCTGCAGCTCGTCGTCTCGGGAGCCGCGGCCGATGACGTCGCAGGTTCGCTTCGCGAGCTCGTTTCGATCACGCGTGAACGCGGACTGCCGCGCCCAGCGCTGCTCAGCATTTCGTTCGGCTCCCTACCGGCCGTGACCGTTGCCACGAGCCTTGATGGCGTGAAAGAACTCGGTGGGCTCATTCTCTTCGGTGGTTATGCCGACTTCACCGCGACGATGCGCTTCGCGCTGACCGGGCGCGCGTACGACAACGGCAAACGGCTCGCCTTGCCGCACGACCCGCTGAATGCGCCAGCCCTGTTCATCAACCTGCTGCCGCACCTCGAGGTCCCTGGCCCGAAGGCGGCACTTCACCAAGCGTGGCTCGAGTTGGCGCGACGCACGTGGGGCCGCCCCGAGCTGCGACCGGCGGAGGCTCGCCGTCCTTTTGCCGCTGCGATAGCGGAGCGACTCATGCCCGAGCAACGCCCGCTTTTTTTCAAGGGCTCCGGCCTCGCGGAGGGAGGAGTCGAGCTGCTCGAAGCTGCCCTCGCTCGCGCCGGCAACGCATTCTCGTTCGCGGATCCCGCGGAAAAGCTGGCTCGACTGACGCTGCCGACGCTCATCGCTCACGGCAAGGACGATGACGTCATCCCTTGGATTGAGGCCTTGAAAATCAGCCGAGCCCTGCCAAACGGTCATCGTGCGCGGGTCGCGTTGACGGGACTCTTCGGCCACACCGGCGCAACATTCCCGCACCCGCGAGCCCTCATCAGCGAGCTCGCGAACTTGAAGTGTTTGATGTACGGCCTCGTCGATGCCCCGCGCGAAGCCTTGAATCCGACAGCGTGAAGGCCTCGCTCAGGGGGCCTTCCGTGATGGGAGGCTCGGCAATGGGTCGTGCGGCAGGCTACCGCGCGGTGACCGCAGGTAGGCGAACGGCGTCGCATAAAGAAAATTGGCGACGCGCGATGTGTAGATGTCCGCATAGCGCTCGATCTGGCGCGCGAGTTTGCTCTTGTCATTGCCCGCCCGCATCAAAAGGCCCCAGCGTTCATTGACGGCTCGAGACGCGGCTCCCGCCACCGGCGCTATTTTTTCATCGAGAGCGACGAGCTCAGTGCGCAGGGCGCCCATGCGCTGAATGAGCGTTTCGGCGGACTCGGGAACTTGCTCGGCATACCCCGATTTTTTCCGCTGCAACGCCAACCGAAGTTGGGAGAAGCCCCACTCGAGCCGCTCCTTTTCCGCCATCATCGCAGCCAAATCGAGCTGCAGCTCGTGCATCCCTTCCGCCGCCGCAATCTCGTCCTCGAGCTCACGGAGGATGAGACCCGTCCGCCAGCGCAAGAGACTCTTCGATACGTGAACGTCGCCGTACATGTGGTCCCCGAGATAAAGGATCTCGTCACCAGACAACCCCAGGTGCTGCTCCACCGCCGCCGCGTTTCCACCAAAGTAAATGCCATGCTTTCGCAGCGCACCGACGACCGGCTTCAGGAGGCCATTCGCGACATCCACGACCTCGAGCAAGGGGGCCTTTGATTCGAAGAATCCTGGCTTTCTGGAAGCGCAAATCGAGAGCTCGAACAGGTCGCTCCAGGTCATATTTCCAGGCAAAAACCGATCGAAAGTGTAACTCATCATCGCGGCGGTGTAGTCGACCTCGGAGTTCGTGATGAGGAGCAGGCGCTTGCCCGCGTGGAACTGATCGAGGACCGCCAGCACGGTCTCTTCATCCAGCAGCACATAGCGATCGGGGTCGGCCACAATCTCGGCCTTGAGCTGCCCTTCGGTGTGCGCCGCATCGATGTTGCTGCGAACGGCGCGGTACAATTCTCGGTAGCCAACGTAGTGCTCACCCTGTTTGGGAGGCGTCCCGAGCCCGGGGATGTGCCCCTCGTCGAGCTTATCGACGAGCTGCGCGTACATGCACCCCTCGGAGAGTGAGAACAGCGTATTCAAGAAGCTGTAACGCGGATCCCCAAGGTCGATGACCGTGCGCGAATACGTGCGACGCAGAACCTCAAAGTCGAGCGGCTTTGTGCCGTGAAGACCTTGCTTGACGTAACCGAAGCGGTTGACCTTGAGAAGATTGCCGCGCTCGACGTCCATCACGAGCCCGCGGACGACGAGATCGTGGTCGAAGGCGAGATCGGCTACCGGCCAGCCCCGGTCGAGCAAGCGCTGCTTGAGGTAGTCGTACGCGCGACGCTCCCAGACGCTCACGCGGTAATGGACCAGCGTGTAATCCATGTCGTAACCGATCACCTTGATCGAGCGGAGATTCAGGGTGCGATTGCAATAAATGCCGCGCCCAGGTGGTGGGCCGCTCGACACCCACGTGGGGACTTTTGGTTCGTCATCGGAGGACACGGCGACATTGTAATCACGGACCGCCCGTCCGTGCTAACGAGGGGTACAGATGGCCGTCGAAGCGATGAAGGACGAAGGCGTTCGAGGCACCGCAGCCCGTCGACTTGTCACGCTCGAGCACGACGCCCGCGCCCTCGATGCGCGGGATGCAGCGCTTTCCCGAGCCCGAGGACTTTCCTTCCTGGCACTCGCCGGCCTCTCGCTTTACGGCCTTTTTCGGCCGAACGCCGTTCTTTGGAGTTTGGCCGGCGTCACGGCACTGGTCTTTGGCTCTTTCGTCGTCCGCCACGCCCGAGTCGCGACGGCCCAATTTGACCTGGCGCGCCGCACCGAACTCGTGAAGCGCAGTCTCGCTCGGCAGGCCGGCACCTTCCGCGCACCGGACACGGAAGCTCACCGAAGGGGTGAGGCCTATCTCACTCCGGGGCACCCCTATGCGGCCGACCTCGACATCTTTGGCAAACGGTCCCTGTTCGAGCTGCTCGACGTGACCTACACCCCTGGCGCGGAGGCCAAACTCGCGACGTGGTTGTCCGCTCCGAGCGCTGCCAAGACGATCGAGGCCCGGCAACTCGCAGCGCAGGAACTCGCGGCCAAACTTTCCTTCCGAGAGGAGTTGGCGATCGCTGGAATGCGGGCCGCGAAACCGGGCGTGTTGCGCGACCATGAAGGCGTTCTAAGCTGGGCGGTCGGCCCCCGGGTTTCGGTCCCTGCTCTTTTCCTCGTGCCGCTACTCGTCGCGCAAGTCGGACTCGGTATCGCGGCCGCGCTCGGCATCGAAGCTGCGCTGAAGCCGTGGAGTCTGGCCGTGCTCTTGCAGATCGGGGCAGGGATTTTACTGCGCGGGACGCTCGAGTCGGTGCTGGCAACGATCGCAGGCAAACAAACTCCGCTCGGTGGGTACCCCGCTTTGATGGCACTCTGCGAACAGGAAACGATGTCCTGCGGCGCACTCGAAGAGCCGCATCGCTTCCTTCTCGAGCATGCCGGGGCGGCGCGCGCGCTCGCGAAACTGGACGCGCTCATCGGCTTGGCTGCCGTTCGCCACAACGGCCTCGTCCACGTGCTCGCGAATGTGTTCTTGATGTGGGACGTGTGGGCGGCCGCCCGCCTCGAAACTTGGCGCCGTACCCACGGTTCGCGCGTCCGTGGCTGGCTCGATGCGCTCGCTGAAATCGAGGCGCTCGCCGCCCTCGGAACCTTTGCCGCCGAGCACCCCGAGTTCGCATGGCCCAAGGTGGTCGCCGGCCCCGCGCGATTCATGGCTCGCGGTCTCGGGCATCCGCTCGTCAGCGCCGCAAAACGCGTCTTCAACGATGTCTCACTCGGTGACGTTCGCGCCCTGATGATCACCGGCTCGAATATGTCCGGCAAGAGCACCCTGCTGCGGTCCGTCGGGACGGCGAGCGTGCTCGCGCAAGCGGGTGCGCCGGTGTGCGCGGAGGCCCTCGAGATGTCGGAGGCGCGCCTCTGGACCAGCATGCGAATCGATGACTCCTTATCCGAAGGCGCCTCGCATTTCTTCGCCGAAGTACGCCGCCTGAAAGCCGTGGTGGACGCCGTGCGGGAAACCGACCCGCGCCCGGTGCTCTTTCTCCTCGACGAGGTGCTCCATGGCACCAACTCGCGTGAACGCATCCTCGGTGCAAAATCCGTCGTGCAACACCTGGTCGAGCGCGGAGCCCTCGGCGCAGTCTCTTCCCATGACCTCGGGTTGGTCGTTCTCGAAGCGGAAACGATGGGCCGTGTCGTCAATGTGCATTTTCAAGAGCATGTCAGCGACGGCGCGATGGCCTTCGATTACCGAATGCGCCCAGGCCCAGTCGCCACCTCCAACGCACTGCGCCTGATGCGCGAAGTTGGCATCGACGTCGTCCCATCGGATGACGAACTCGCGCCTCACGAGGCACACATTTCACAGGCAAGACAAGCCGAGTTCGGTTAGGATTTTCGCAAATGAAACGCGCCTTCGGCTTTGGTTTTATTCTTGCGGGCTCCGTCCTCGCGGCGTGCGGAGATTCGGGAGCCATTGAATTTTCCTCGGCCTCATCGACAGGCGCTTCGACGGTCGACACGCGCTACCATCCGAAAGGCGATGGCGTTCCGATGATGGAGGCGGAGGCCTGCGAGCAACTGCAGACGGCCCTCAGCGACGGGGTCCTCAAGGTCGGCTGCGTCGCGACGGTGCAACAATGCCCCGGGCTTTTACGCGCGCTCTACCAGACAGACTGCATGCAGTACGACGCCGGCACTGTGAAAGAATGCGCGGCGTATTACGGCAAGCTGACGACCTGCGACGAACTCACGCCCGAGAACTGTGTGCTCATCGGATTCCCAACGACCGCTCCCTTCGGCTGTCCGGAGGCGTAGCGCCGAGTCCATCGAAGCGAGGGTCGTTCAACGCCCCCTCTTTGGCGAGGGCGTCGAACGACCCTCGATTTCAAGTTGTATTGACTCGGCCACCTGTTGTTATTTGCCCCTCGATTCTTACGAATCGAGGGAGGGGTAGCGGAAGGCGGCGGTCAATGGATCATCGGGGTGATGATTTTCCTCACGCCGTCGAGGTCTTTCTCGGTCAATTCCACATGGACGTCGAGGTCGCCTTGGCTCACCTTGACGAGCACTTTGCTGAGCAGCACCGTGAGACCGAATTGCTTGACGACCGCGTCTTTGTCGGCAGTTGAGAGCCAATCCTGAAGGGCCTTGCCAAGCTCCGCCGCCTGGGCCGGATCGCCGTAGTGCGCGTGCAATTGAAGCTTGCCTCCCGCCGGAACGCTGAGGCCCAAGGAAAGCGTCTGAAGGGTGTCCGACCCCACCATGCTGAGCCGGGACCTGGCATCCTCGTTCGTCTTCACTGCGAGCCAGAGCATGTCGCCCTCGACCGGTGCCCGCACCGCTGCAAGCGCGGCCTTCGGATTGTGCTTCTCAAGCGCGCGTGCAACGAGCTTCGCCGCGCCGAAAATCAGTTTTTTACCCCGAAAGGCCAGTGCAATACGGCCCTTATCCAGGAGGTAAAACGGCCCGTTCGGACCGGTCTTCAGTTCGTGAGCTTTCGTGGCTACCTTCGGAGCAGTCTGAGGCCCAGACCCAGGCGCGGGCGCAGGCCCACCCTTATCGGCGTCGCTCAGCATCTTCAGGAGCTTGGCTTCGTCAAACTTTCCTTCGATAATCGCGACAAATTCTGGAGTATTGGGCCGTTTCAGAACGTCCGCCCCGAAGACGACGGTCACGCCGGAAATATCTTTGAAGGGGTTCAGCCCCGCCTCCGCTTTGAGCTTCTCGAGAGTCTTTTTTGCCTCGGAGTCTCCGCGAATTTCTTTTTCAATTTCCCCCATGAGCCTGGTCTTCCGAAGCTCGTCGGCGTCGATGTGAACGACACCTAGCGCCTCGGGAGCCGCAAACTCGAGGGCGGCACCGCCCGCGCGGGCGTCTCGCGTCACGGTCGGAAGGACCACTGCAACGAACAAAACCCACAAAAACCTGAGCAGTTTGCGTTTCATGAAACTCCACAATGGGGAAAAAGGGTCCGCGAAGGCGTCGTCAATCAGGCGAACGCTACCAACTTCGACGTGTGGCCGGGCACGCTATTGCTGCGAGCGACGTCGCAATCTTGCTGCCTTCGACGCCCAGAGACACTGGACGGACGTTCCCATTCGTGGCACGTCCG
>CANMZR010000076.1 GCA_947502375.1 Polyangiaceae bacterium | reverse complement strand
CGAGTCAATAGGCTGGCAACTCGATGGGTAACTCGAGGTCCTCGCCAAATCGGGGACGTCGAGTTACCCATCGTTTGGATGGATTCGGGGCACTATCGAGCTTTGAGAACTTCGTATAAGCTAGCGGGAGGGCTGAGCTCTTTTTGTTGAGAGTTCGGCTGTCGGCATCGACGTTCGGCTTGGAGACTCGCAATGCGAAATCGAACAATTGGGGCTGGGTTCTTGGCGTTGGCGTTGGCGGGCGTCGCCCTCTTCGGCGCTTGCACCGGCGAGATCAAGAATGCACTGACTTCGTCGGGTCAAGGTGGCAGCGCGCTGACTTCGGTTACCGGCACTGGCGGGGACCTGTTTTCGACGGGCAACAGTGTCGACGAAAAGCTCGTGCTCGAGCCGCAGACCGCGACGGTCGAAGTCGTCAATGGGGTTTCGAAGCCCCTTTCTTTTACGGCCAAGTACGGCGGCGTGCAGGTGTTTCCTGGCACCTGGTACGTGGACCGCACCGACGTCGCCCAGGTGAGCGCGCAAGGTCTGTTCACGCCGCTGAACGGCAAGGGCGCCGAAGTGAAAGTTTTCGCGAAGGCAAACGGGCAGGTTGCCCAGGCTCTCGTGACCGTTATTTTTAAGCAAGTCACCGACGGCGGCATGGCCGACGACACGAAGACGAAACTCGAAAACCCAAGTGGGATGGACTCAGCGATCACCTGGGCCTACCCCTACGATGGCACCGTCTGGCCGCGCGGACTCCTTGCGCCTGAGTTGATGTGGCAAGGTGCTGGCGCGAGCGGTGGTGTCGAGGACAGCTACCTCTTCCACTTCACCAGCCCTGTTCTCGATGTGAAGGTGTTCACGACGGCGGTCGGGGGCCGGTACCAGGTGACGCAGCCCGATTGGGTCGCGATAAGCGAGAGCGGCAACGGCAGCGCGGTCAAGGTCGATATGGCGCGCCTGACGAACGGTGCGCCGACCGCGCTGAAGGTGGTCTCGCACACGTGGACGATGGCCAGAGGCAGCATGCGCGGCAGCGTCTACTACTGGGTCAACAACCTCGGTCGCGTCGTAAGGTTGAAGCCCGGTCAGGAGGCTCCAGAAGACTTTCTGAAGGCCGCGAATGTCAACGGCTGCAGCACCTGCCATGCGGTTTCGGCCAATGGCCATACGATGATCATCGGCGGGGATGTCGACGTCTCGAAGTTCGATCTCCTGAACAACCAACCGGTTTTCACACTCTCGACGGCTAAGAAAGGGATCCGTAACTGGGCGATGCCGGCGATCTCACCGGACGGGAAATTCGTCGTCGAGAACAATGCGCCGTTGCCCGGCCCGCCCGGTGGGTCCGACGGTCTGTTCGATAGCGATACCGGGCAAAAGATTCCGATGAGCGGTCTTGAAGGCGCGACGCTGTGGATGCCGGCGTTCTCCCCGAAGGGGCACAAGCTCGTTTACGTCGACGCAAACAATTCCCACGATCTGGCGACGTACGATTTCGATCTCGGGCTCGGGAAGGCTTCGAGCCCCATGCCTCTCGTTCCGGCGGGCAATGACAGCTCGCTTCTCCGCATTTGCTTCCCGAGCGTGTCGCCGACGGTGAAGCAGGGCGAAATGGATGAGGGGAAGACGTTTGCGGTGTACCATCGAGGCACTCCGAGTTCGATGGATACGCGCTTCGGGCCCGGGGACCTCTACCTCGCCAGCGTGGACACTCCCGGCGTCGAGGTCCGCCTCGCCAATGCCAACGGGGATAATTACCCTTTCGCGGCTGGGGACCGTGATCGGCATTACAACTACGAGCCGACCTTCGCTCCGCAACCATCGGGAGGGTACATGTGGGTCGTCTTCACGAGCCGCCGCACATACGGGACTCGGCGAACGGACGGTCACAACCAAGTCAAGCAGATCTGGATGACTGCAATCGACCTTCATCCCGAGCCGGGGAAGGATCCGAGCCATCCAGCATTCTGGGTTCGAGGCCAGGACCCGATGGATCTCAACATGCGGGCCTACTGGGCACTCGACCCTTGCATTCAGAAGGGCGACACCTGCAAACAGGACAGCGACTGCTGCGATGGCTCGCCGTGCGTCGACGGTAAGTGCGGTGGCCCGAGCTCCTGTGTTGAGGTGGGGCAATTCTGCGAAGCCGATGTGGATTGCTGCGATCCTGAAGCGAAGTGCCGCGACAACACCTGCGACTACGATATGCCGAAGTGACGCGGGTCGCTGCGACCGAGCGCGGTGTGACCGACCCGCGCTCGGTCATCGTTCAGCCGCCGTTCAGCCGCCGTTCAGCCGCCGTTCAGCCGCCGGGAAAGCCCGGTAGGGGGAACGGGAATGGCCAGCTTCCAGGTGTTCCGCCTGTCGGCGATGCTCCGCCCGTCGCGCGCCATTGGTTTGCCGACTGTTGAACGACCGGAATGCGCACTTCCGGCGGTGGGTGAGTTCCCTGAAACGCGAACAGCAAGCGGTCCGCCGGGTCCATTTGCATCAAGGCGACGAAAAACTTCAAGGTGAGCATGGCGCCTTCTTCGTTCCAGTGCTGACCGCTCCGGGCCCGGCCAGCTTGCAACAGGCTCGTCACCCCTTGGGAGTCGGCGGCGAGCTCGTTTGGCTGGTTGAAAACCGGCAGGACGTTCGAAAGGACGCGCCCGAGGTCGGCTGGTGTCACGGAATTCGATGAGCTGCCGACGCAACCCGTGTGCTGCAAGTAATGGTGGGCGAGCTCGTGACCAAGAATGAAAGCGAGCTGCTCGTCGAGGAGATCGTGTTGGCGCGCGACTTTTCGTCCGTCGTTGTCCTGGGTCGGCTCAAAAAATCCGGGTGCTGGCCGCACAATCGGCTGTTTTGCTTGCTGATGCTGTGAGACGAGCGTGATGTATTCGCTCAACTTCGTCGTTCCGAAAAGCTCGTCGTTTGCCTTTGCACGGGCCATTTGCGCTGAGATCTCAAGCAGGCCATCGGTGATGGCCATCAGCGGGCCATTTTTCGTACAGGCCGCGAACGCATTGACTTCGCCGGGCGTGTCATCGACGACCAGCGGGATCGCCGACACCATGGAGCGCACGTTTTGCGGCAATGCGTTTCGGACTTCGGCAAGGACATCCGTCGCGCGCTGACGCAGAAACGCAACGTCGAGGGCGTTCAGCGGATCTCCGTAGCCGGGCACCACCGTGCCTCCGCCAGCCTGGGGGGGCGGGGTTCCGTTCGGCGCGCTCGGGACGGGAAAGCCCGGAATTGGAGGGAGCTGAAACGGAGGAAAACCAGGCAACTGAGGAAACGGGAAGCCAAACGGCGGCGCTGGGTTGGTGGCCGTTGGAGCGGGTGGCGGTGGGTTCCCGGTCGGATACGCGTTTGGCGTCGGGTAGGGGCTCGGATAGGGCGCGGGCGGCGCGTAGCCCGGAGCTGGGGGTGCGCCGTACCCGGGGGGCGCGCCGTAGGGGTAGCTCCCCGGCGGGGCTCCGTTCGGGAGTGCCGCTGTGCCATAGGCTCCTGGTCCGGAAGGAGCCGCCACTCGGGTGGAGGCTTTGGAGCAAGCGGCAGCGAGAAAACCCAACGATACGAGCCCAACGATGGTCATGCGTGGCATCGCAAGACCTTACCCTAGCTTGAGTGCGCCGCGGGTGATGAGCACGCAACCGGCTCTTGAGATGACAAAATCATGCTCTGTCCCTTCTGCTTGAGTCGAATTCGTTCTTCGGATAGTCCAAACAAGTCATGAAGTCGCGCGCGTACCTCGGGTTGCTGGGCGTTCTCCTATTCACGGGTTGCGCAGCTCCGCGGGTGACCGAGCCGCTCTCCGCCCCGAAGGTCTCGGAGGCTCCCCCGCCGCCCGCAGCGATGGCGCCCACGTCCGGGATGGAATTCGGCTCGAACCGAAGCTCGGACGAAAAAGCCGAGGCCGCTTCGTCGGTCGATCTCGAGGCCGCTCGGGCGATGTTGGCCGCCGGCGAACGGGAAGTGGGGGCCCTCCTGGCCCAAGCGGACGAGGAACCCACGGCCGTTCAAGCGGAGGAAAAAGGCGACGGGATGGCGAAGAACGACCGGGCGCGGAAGGTCGGCGAGTCGTCGAAACCAAGCACGGCGCGCGTGGCTCGCGGACCCGCGGATGCTGCCGAGGCGACGCCTCCGACGGCGGCACCGGCGAGCCCACCCGGTGTGTCGCGAGGTCCGCGCTGTTTCGTCGCGTGCAAAGCCATGACGTCGATGCGCCGCGCGGCCGACCGGATGTGCGAGCTCGTCGGTAGCTCGGATGAGCAATGTTTCGATGCCCGCGGACGGGTTGCTCGCTCTCAGTCTCAGGTCGAGCGCGTGTGTCCGGCTTGTGCTGACGCGCGGTGATTGCCGAGAGCGCTCGCTCGTCCTAGCGTTGCCCGGTGGCGGTTAGGGTCAATACGGTGCGCGGTTCGCGCAGCAAACTGCGCGCGGCGGGTGCGACCGATGTCGGCAGGTGCCGTGAGCACAACGAAGATGCCGTGCTCGTGTCCTCGGAGTTCGGGGTATTTGCGGTCGCGGACGGCATGGGAGGGCACCAATCGGGCGATGTCGCGAGCGCCATCGTCGTCGAAACCATCGCCGGGTTCTTCAAGGGTGGCCCCACGCTAGCGGTCCCCGAAGAGTTGCTGGAAGCAGGCGATGCGAACCTTCCAAAAGCGGCAGTCAAAATCCTCACGGCCCTTCGCAAAGCCAATCATGAGGTTCATCGGGCCTCGGTTGGCTCTACGTTGAATCGTGGCATGGGCTCGACCGTCGTCGCCATCCACTTCGGTCCCGGGGATGAGGTGGCTCACATCGGTCACGTTGGGGACAGCCGCTGTTACCGTATTCGCCGTGGAACGATTGAGTTGCTGACTCAGGACCATTCGCTCGTGAACGAAGCGCGGGCCATGAACCCCGAACTCTCGGAAGAAGAGTTGGCGCGGCTCCCGTCGAACATCATCACTCGCGCACTCGGTCTCGAAGCCAAGGTGCAGGTCGATATCCGCACCGTCGAGGTGCTGGCGAAGGATGTGTTCTTGCTCTGCTCGGATGGGCTTAGCGGAATCGTTTCGTCGCTCGAAATGGTGGAAGCCGTGCGTCTTGCAGACGACGTCGCAGAAGCGGCCGAGTTGCTCGTGGCACTTGCGAACGAGGGCGGTGGCTACGATAATATCACGGTGTTGGTCGTGGCGCCGAACGGCTCTTGAGGGCGTTTTGAGAAGGAACTATCTCTTGGCGGCGGCGTGCGTTCTCGTGCTCGCGAGCTGTGCCCAGGTGCTGCGTATCGAGGAATTTCGCGGGTCGGAGCAGCCTACTGGTGCAACCGGCACAGGCGGCTCCAACGTGGAAGGTAAGTGTGGCAGTTCGAGTGAGTGTGCGACGCCGGTCGCTCTTTGCTCCGAGCCCGTCTGTGAGGCTGGAATGTGTACGGCTCGGCCGGCCGCCGAAGGCACGGCTTGTGGCGCGGTTTCGCGGTGCAATGCTGAAGGTCAGTGCCTTCTTATCGAGGCTGAAGCGTGCTCCGAAGGGGCGCAATGCGAGACGACGATTTGCGCGGACAAAGTGTGTTGCGACGTCAATTGCGGGGTGTGTGCGAGTTGTGCGTTGCCGAAGCGCGAGGGGACGTGCTCTCCCATTGAAAGTGGGATTTCGGACGATGCCGGCGGTTGCGTGGCGGGTCTGCGATGCGACGGGCTCGGTCGCTGCGCGGTCGGAATGCCCGTGCGAGCGATTGTCCCCGCAGTGGACGCAGTCACGAAGGTTTCGTCTCGCGGACTTGCGCACGCAGCGCGGCCTTCGGGCGGGTGGCTGGTGGGTGGAGACTCGGCCGCGAAGGAGAATAAAACATCCGGACTTCTCTTGCAATTGTCGGCCGAAGGCACCGTTGAATCAAACGTCTCGTTCAGCGGTGGTGTTGACAACAGTGTCTCTGGCGTCGCTGTGGACGCGAACGGCGTCGGCTATGCGGTAGGGCGCTGTTCCCCGGAGGCGCTGTTGCCGCTGGCCATCCCCTGCGGGTCGAAGGACAACCTTACGGCCTCCGTGATTCTCAAGTTGGATACAACTGGAGCGGTGACGAACGCGCAGATCTTTGATGACACGCCCGCATACGACGCTCTGCTGGACGTCGCGGTGCATCCTGCCGGTGGGATCCTCGTCGCCGGGTACACAGGGGTCGGAGCAGGAGGCAGCGTCGCCACGGTTGCGAAGCTCAATGCCGAAGGAACGCTGGGTGAATCGGGGACGTGGCGCTTTGACCTTGGAGCGTCCCCGACGGAATCCCGGTTCTCATCCGTCGCGCTCGCACCGAACGGCGACATCCTGGTCGCCGGGACGCTCAACGGGACCGCGATGTTTGGAACCAAGAGCATCACCTCCTCTAATTACAGCAGGGATGCGATCGTTGCGTGTCTGGACTCGACGGGGAAAACCATCCGCTGGGCGAGGAGCCTGGGTGGGGGTTACGAGGATCGGGGGGTGGAGGTCGCTGTGGCGCCGGATGGAACGGTCGCGCTGGGGGGGATATTTAGCTATTCCATGACCGTTGACGAAAACGTGACCTGGAACGGAGCGGACGCGAAGGAAGGCTTCGTCATCGTGCTCGATGGGCTGACCGGTGCGACGCGCTGGGGTACGCCCATCGTCGGTGCGGGCGATACGGTCGTGTCCGGGGTGGCATTCGACGCCGCCTCGAATCTGCTGGTGGCGGGCAGCTTTGGTAATGCCGGGGCAGCGGGGACCCTCAGTTTCCTGGGAATGAAATTTTCAGCGGTCAGCGCTTATTCCTCGGATGGATTTGTGGGAAAAATCGCACCGACCGGCATGCCCCTTTGGGTGAAGCAGGTCGGTGGTGCGTCCTCGGACGTCCTTTTTGGCGTGGTGGCGACGTCCAATAGCGTGGTCGCCGTGGGTACGAGCGGCGGCACGTTTGACTTTGGGAGCACGAAGTTGAGCACCAGTGAGAAAGACAGCCAGTTGACCCTGTTCGAATGGACGCCGTGACCCAGGGCGCGGTCTTTCGCACGCGATGCACCGGATGGGGCTCTCGCATTGGCGGCACGGCACACCGACAGATTGGCGGCACGGCGCAGCGAACGCTAAGTTGAGGGCATCATGATTCCGCGCGCGCGCGCGTTCTGGGTTGCGCAAGCACTCGTGCTTTACGTGGGCTCGGCTCACTTGCGAGCGGAGCCCGGTGCGGTGCGAAGTTGGCTCGGCCTGGTCCTTGGGCCGCTTGGCCTCGCGGTCGCTTGGAGCCGCGCATCGTCGCCTGCCTTGGGCCCGGATTGGATCGACGCGCGGGCGCGCTCGGCTGCCCGACTTGTGGCGGCGGGTGTTGCGCTCACCCTTGTTTCGTCCCTCGCACCGGCGTCGCCCGGTTTTGTGGTCGCGAAGGTGCTGGGGCTTGGGCTCGCGTCGATTGGCGCGCCACTCGCCATCGCTCGGATTGCGGCCCTTGGGGGTCGGGCGCGGCCCCTCGAACATCGTCGCGATGCGGCTGTAGCGACGGCGGTTCTTTGGATCGGTGCGTTCGGGTTGGCTGGCTGGCGATCATTGTCTGGTGATGCGGGGCCGGAGCCCTTGGTTGTCGATTACGCCGTGGTGACGGCCTCTCTCGGCTCCCTAGGGATCGGGATGGTTGCGTCGTGGCGGGTCTTCGCGGGGCGTCGCTTTGAGCTCGGTGTTCCAGAGCGTGCGGCAGCGGCTCTCTGGCTCGGCGTGGTGTGCCTCGCTTTGGGAACGCTCGCTTCGTTGATGGAAGTCGCCGCGCCTGAGCAGATTGTTCCCCTGGTCGCGCTCGTGGCCGCGGTGGCCGGAGCGGCCTCGGCGGTGTCGCAGAAGCCAGCGCTCGTCGCCCGAGTGTTGCGACTCACCGCGTCGGCTACGATGCTCGCCACGCCGCTGATGTCAGTCGCTGTCGTCGCTGCCTACAAAGCGCCCACGCACGCCGGCTTGATTGTCTTTGTCGTCACGGCATTCGCTGTCGCGGTAGGCATGCTCGCACCGCGCATCGCCGAGCGAATGGCACCCGAGCGCGGCCGTTGGTTGCGGGTGCTCGAGCGCGCGATCCTCGCGGCCAAAGCACCGGAGCCGCGGCAGGCTGTGATGCTTGCCTTGGTGGCGGTACGCGATGGCCTTGGGGCTGACGAAGGTCCCGCGGCCTTCTATCGATTTGCGTCGAGCGACCGATGGACCATCGACCGTGCGGGGTATCTGCACGTCGAGATGGGCGAGGTCCCGAATGCGTTCGTCGAGCGGCTCCTCGGCGAACCGGAGCGCATCGTCTCGGTCGAGGTCTTGCGTGCGCTCGAGGTAAGGCACAGCGAAGTCCGAGCTTGGATCGTCTGGCTCGATTCGCGCCACGCCGGGGCCGCCGCGCTCGTGCTCGACGACGACATGCCAGTGGGAATGCTGCTCTGGCCTGCCGCCGGTCGGGTGACGCCGCTCGAGTACGAGGAAGTCTTGGCGCTACGAAAGTTGGCCGATCATCTCGGCGTCGCGGCCGGCGCGGAGGCCCGACTCGACCGTTCCAGAGAGCGGCAACTCGAGTTCGAACGTACCCGGGAAGAAGCCGTTCACGAGGTTCGCGAGCTTCGTGACCAATTGGCACGCGAGGCCGGTCGGCATCGCGTGATGGCGGCCTTTCATGCCGACCGTGCGCGGGTTGGCGCCTATGGTGCCGCGTCGCAAATGGCGCTCACCGCAGCGGAGTCGCTCGGCGCACGCGATGAACCGCTCGTCGTCTTGCAACGACCCGGCGGCGATGCGTTGTCCTGGGCGGCGATTGCTCACCTCGCTTCGCCTCGTGGTGGCTCGCTGTTGCTGGTCATCGATGGCGCCAGGCGTGAAGAGCACATTCTGGAACGCTGGACGGATCCTGCCCGCTCACCGCTCGAGCTTGGTCGCGGCGGGACGGTCGTCATCCTCGATGCGCAGGCCCTCCCGCGGCACGTGCAGCGCACCATTGGAACGTCGCGCCGGGCGAATACGGGCGTGATTGCGGTGCTCCCGGCTGCTCCTTCAGAGCTGCTTGCCAGTGGCGTCATCGACCCTCATTTTGCTGCTTTATTTGAGGAACGGCTCCTCGCCCCGCCGACGCTCGAGGAGCGCGGCGAAGACCTCCGCTCCATCGCGATGAACGAGCTTGCACGGCTCGGGTCCCGTCTTCGCGGCAAGGCGTTTGGCCTGTCGCTCGAAGCTCTCCGGCGACTGGGTGAGCACGATTGGCCAGGGAACGAGGCGGAGTTGGCGTCGGTGGTCCTACGGGCGGCGCTCGTCGAGGATGGCGACGTCGTTGGGGAAGCTTCGATTCTGTCGGTGCTGAATGCGACGGCGGACCCGGTCGAATTGCGGCTGGAGCGAGCCAATGCAGAACTCGAGAGTGAATCATGAAAGGTCGAATTTTTTCGGTTTTCCTGGCCGGATTGCTCTCGGCGTGCGCCCCGACGATCGGAAGCTCCACGCTGCTCGTGCCGAGTTCTCCGTCTCCCTACGCCGTCAATGCGGAGGTCGATTCAAAGGGCACTTCCGTGACGCTCGCCGACTTTCTCCAAACCGCCAATACGGCGGCGGGTGTCTGTCTCGGCGAGGCGCACGATGACTCGGCTCACCATCACTTGCACGCTCGACTGGTGGAGCAATGGGGGCGCGCGGCCAAAGCGGCGGGGCGCGAGCTCGCCGTGGGGTTTGAGATGTTTGATGCTTCGAGACAACCTCCCCTCGACGCGTTCGCGACGGGCGTGTTGAATTTTCCCGGACTTCTCGATGCGAGTGACTGGCGTCATCGGTGGGGCTGGGACCCCGTGCCCTACGAACCTCTCTTCGAGGCCGCCCGCTCGAGCGGAGCGCAACTCTTGGCATTGAATGCGCCGCGCGAACTCACGAAGAAAGTCGCTCGCGGCGGGTTGGCGAGCTTGCCTCCGGCGGTCGCCGTGCAGGTGCCGGCGCTCGTCCTCGACGATGAGGAGCATCGCCAGTTTTTTGCCGCATCCATGGGGAACCATGGCGGGGCCGGGCTCAGCGAGAACTTTTACATCGCCCAGGTGATCTGGGACGAGACCATGGCGGCACGAGCGGACGCTTGGCTCGCGGCCGGCACCGGTAAGCCGCGCCTTGTCGTGCTCATCGCTGGCAACGGGCATTGTCACGATAGCGCGATTCCAAGAAGGCTCGCCCGTCGCCTGGCTGCCCGCGGGGCCGCTAACGCGAAGGTCCTCTCCGTTTTGACGCGGACCCATGGCGGGGAGCTTCCCCCCCTCGCAGCAAGCGACTACGTCCTTACCGTCGACGGGGAGCGCATGGCCAAGCACAAAAAGAACGACACGCCGCCGGTCGAACGATTCGGCGACGGGGTCATTTCGAGAAACCGCCGTGCGGCGTACGACTTCGAGCTCGGCGATACCTACGAAGCCGGGCTGCAGCTCGTCGGAAGCGAGGTCAAGGTGCTGCGCGCGGGCAAGGCCGACCTCAGTGAGGCTTACGTCACCATCAGCCACAACGAAGCGTTTTTGCACGCGGCGAACATCCCGGAGCAGGGCGGAATGTCGTTCGGTCATGAGGCGAAGCGCAAGCGCAAGCTCTTGTTGAATCGCGATGAGATCGACGCCATCGAACGAGCGACGGAGCGCGAGGGGATGACCGTGGTGGCAACGAAGATTTACTTTCGCGGCGGTCGCGCGAAGGTCGAGATCGCACTCGCTCGTGGCAAGAAACACTACGACAAACGCGAGACTCTGAAGCGCAAGGAGGCGGACCGCGAAGCTCGTGCCGCCATCGCCGGGCGGCGCGGATGATCCTGAATCTGACGCTTGACGGCGCCCCAGCACTGCTCGTCAAGGTCGATGGCGAGCGCTTCGCGATGACAACGGCGCGCGCTTACGCACCTGGGACGCCGCTGCGGGCCGCGATAGACGGCACGACGGAACTCCTTTCACTGAAGGTCAGTCGGAGCATCCGTTCGGCCGAGGGCGCTTACGAAATTCAGGGGCGGCTCGTCAACGTGACGCGCCCACTGAGGACGTTGCTCGACTCGCAAAGTCCGTGATGCGGTGTGTAAGAAGACGCGCTGCGACCCCGCTGCAGCTCAGGTGCCGGTCGGCGGGTGGTCTTTGATCCAGCGGTTCATGTAAGCCGCGCTCGTGTCCCAACCCTTCTTCATCTCACCTTCCGAGTAGGCTTCGACAATTCCGCCGACGCCGAAGAATTTCGCCTCGAACTCCATGCCCATGAGACGCCGGCAGCGATCGGCGCCTTGTGCTTCGCAACGAACCCAGCCGTCGGTTCGGAGTTTGTCGGCCATTGTGTTCATCTTGAGCTTGAAGCTCCAGAGTTGCTTCCCGACATCGAGGTGGCCTTCTTCGTCGTAGCCGAACCCGTCACCGAGCAGTTTTCTCACGACCGCTGGCGCGTCTGCTCGCGGCGTCCCGCGCGTCTTACGATAGACGATGCTGCCGTTTTCCTCTCGCTGCTCGAGGACCTCGAACTTCGGAAATCCGAGTTCCTTCAGATAGAGCGTCGAGTTGAAATCTTTGTCGAAGAACACCTTCCAGAAGTGGTCAACGGAACAGTGAATTTCATGGGAGAGGCTTAGCTTCTTCATGGTGCTTTCCTTCGAGTAGGGACGTGCTACCACCCCTCCGAGCGGAACGGTAGGCCCCGAGCGATGCACACGATCGAACTGCGCGGCGCGCGCATTCACAACCTCAAGAACGTGACGCTGTCGTTGCGACCGGGTGAGCTTGTAGCGGTCACCGGCGTCTCGGGTTCGGGCAAGTCATCGCTCGCGTTTGACACCTTGTACGCGGAAGGCCAGCGTCGCTTCGTCGAGAGCTTCAGCCCCTACGCGCGGCAGTTCCTCGAGCGGCTTCCACGTCCCCCGATGGACGAGCTCGCGCCAGTTGCAGCAGGCGTTGCGGTGGACCGTCGCGCGCCCGTCAAAAGCTCGCGCTCGACGGTGGCCACGATGGCGGATCTCGAGCCTTACCTGGCGGCACTCTTTCTTCGGGAAGCGCGCCCTTTTTGCCCCGATTGTGGCGAACTCGCGGAACGCATCACGCCCGCCTGGGCCGCAGAAAAGGCGATCCGCGAGCATGAGGGCGCGCGTGCGGTGGTCAGCTATCGGCAACGGGTGGAAGGTACCGAGCACTACCTGGAGCTGCGCGAAGGACTCGTGCGCGATGGCTATCGGCGCGTCGTGGTTGCCGGTGAGCTCAGGGACCTCGATGAGCTGAAACCGACCGAGGCGCTTGTCGGGGGCGTCTTGGATGTGGTCATCGATCGCCTCAAGCTCGCGGTTCGCGAACGGGGACGACTCGCGGCTGCGTTTGAAGACGCGTGGCGGCGCGGCGACGAGCGCGCGGGGCTCGAGCTCGACGGGGAGCGCATGGTGTGGTCGCGCGGGCTTTCGTGTGCGGGCTGTGGCAAGACCTTTCCGCTCCCGCACGCCGGACTGTTCTCGTACCAATCGCCCGTTGGCGCCTGCGGGGCATGCCGGGGGTTTGGTCGCGTTCTCGGCGTGGACTGGAGCCGCGTCACCCCCGACGACACAGCCACGCTCGCCGACGGAGCGATTCGTCCGTGGCGGGGCAAGAACACCGCCTGGGAGCGCAAGTCGCTCGTCAAATTTTGTGCGCGCCAAAATATTTCGATGACGACTCCTTGGGGAGAGCTCGGGGCCGCTCGTCAGCGCGCAGTCCTCGAGGGCGAGGGTTCTTGGACGGGTGGCAAGTACCCAGGCGTGAAAAGCTGGTTCGAGTGGCTCGAGACCAAGAGCTACAAGATGCACGTGCGCGTGCTGTTGTCGCGCTTTCGGTCCTATGATCCGTGCACGGCCTGTCGTGGCAAGCGACTCAGCCCCGCTTCGCTCGGCTATCGCGTGGACGGTCTCGACCTCGGTGATTGGCACGGCCTTGAGTTGCGTGAGGCACACCGAAGACTCGCCGCGCTTACCGCTTTATCGGGGCAGGGGGAGCTCGCCAGGCAGGAGCTTTCAACACGCCTTGGGTATCTCGAGCGGGTCGGTCTCGGTTATCTGACGCTCGACCGGCAAGCCCGTACGCTCTCGGGTGGTGAAGCGCAGCGGGTCTCGTTGACCGCCGCCCTCGGGAGCTCACTCACCGGCGCATTGTTCGTGCTCGATGAACCCACCGTCGGCCTGCATCCGACCGACCTGCCGCCGCTCGTGGACGCGATGCGAGAGCTCGCTGAGCGTGGCAATGCGGTCGTCGTCGTCGAACATGACCCATGGGTCATTGCTGCGGTGGATCGGGTCATCGAGCTTGGACCTGGGGCCGGTCACGAGGGGGGCTCGCTCGTGTTCGACGGGACCCCCACTGAAGCCAAAAAGGCGAACGGCGCAACGGCCAAGGCGCTTCAGCCGATTGTCCTATCGAACTCGAAAAAGCCGGGTGGCGCGGCGCTCAACGTGCGCGGAGCCACGGCGAACAATTTACGAAATGTGGATGTGCGTCTCCCTCTTGGGGCGTTCGTCGTCGTTTGCGGTCCGAGCGGGTCTGGAAAAAGCACGCTCGTCGAGTCGGTGCTTTACCGCGCCATTGCCAGAGCTCGTGGCGAGCACGACGTCGAGCTTCCGGGAACGCATGCGGGAATCGATGGTGCGGAGTCGATTCAACGCGTCGTGCTTGTGGACCAATCACCGCTTGGGCGAACTTCCCGCGGCAACGCGGCCACGTATTCCGATTGTTGGTCGCGCTTTCGGCAGTTGTTTGCAAGCCAGCCGGCCGCTCAGCTCCGTGAATTCACGGCCTCGCATTTCTCGTTCAACGTCGCGGGGGGGCGTTGCGAGACGTGCTCCGGTGAAGGCGCTGAAACCGTTGAGATGCAATTCCTCGCGGACGTGCGGCTGACGTGCCCCGCCTGCGGTGGAAAGCGTTTTCGACCGGAGGTGCTCGAGGTCACTCTCGACGGAAAAAACGTCTCCGAGGTGATGGCACTCTCGATTCGCGAGGTGCTCGACTGGATTGGGACGAAAGAACCCGTCATCGCTCGGGCGCTCGCCCCGCTCGATCGTCTTGGGCTCGGTTACCTTTCGCTGGGTCAACCGCTCTCCACTCTTTCGGGTGGCGAAGCCCAGCGGTTGAAGCTTGCACGCGCGTTGAGCGAGACGCTTCCTGGAACCCTGCTCATCCTGGATGAGCCGAGCGCCGGCCTTCACGCAGTCGAGGTAGAGCGGACGATCGAGGCGCTAAAGGAGCTCGTTCGCAACGGCGCCAGCGTTGTCGCGGTTGAGCACGAACCGGCTATCGTCGGTGCGGCCGATTGGGTCGTCGAGCTCGGTCCGGGTGCGGGGAGTGAAGGGGGCGTCGTGGTATTTGCTGGTACCCCGACGGAACTCCTCAAGGCCTCGAGTCGTACGGCGGTGAGCCTTCAGCAGGCCGTCAAAATGTCGATGCTGCGCCGGCCCGCACGCGCTCGGAAGGCTCACATAGCCGAGAACTTGAACGCGATTGTCGTGCGCGGCGCTCGCGAACACAACCTGGGTGAAATCAACGTGTCCATTCCGCGCGGCAAGCTCGTCGTCGTGACGGGTCCGAGTGGCTCGGGGAAGTCCACGCTCGCGTTTGACGTCATCTTTGCCGAGGGACAGCGGCGGTTTCTAGAGACCTTGACGCCGTATGCGCGGCAGTTCTTGCCGACGCTGCCGCGTCCCGATGTGGACCAGGTGCACGGCGTGCCTCCGTCGGTCGCCCTCGAGCAGCGAACGGCCCGCGCCGGTGCCAGCTCGACCGTGGCCACCGTAACCGAAAT
>CANMZR010000075.1 GCA_947502375.1 Polyangiaceae bacterium | reverse complement strand
ACCGTGGAATGGTTGTGGGCGTGAGCGATTCGGACGTCCCAACCATGAAACCCGCACGGGTGCCCATCACTCTGGTGGTCGGTGGTGATGACGCCCTGATCGGGGCGGTGAGCGAAGCTGCCATCTCGGCGCAGTTGCTCGTGGCGGAGTGCAGCGTCCTGGACGCCGCGTCGAGCGCAGCAGAGATGCGACCGCTCGTGATCGTGATTCCGACTGAGGTCTACGAGGCCGACGTGGAAGGCTACGATAGCCTCGCGCGGGACGTGCGCGCGAGGCTTCTCGTCGTGGCCGGTGAAGTCGTGAGCGCGAGCGATCTCGAGGAGCACCTCATCCTTTTGATGACGGACGCCGAAGAGCAGCGCCCGAGCTGGACTGGCGAGCTCGCCTGACGAGCGGCGCGTTCATCGTCGAGGCCTCCGGCTGGTGCCACTTGAACGGCGTAGCCCATCAGCGCGGAGGACTCGCATAGTGCATCGGGAACGGCTCGGCGTCGAAGCGACGTTGGGTGTCCGGAAGCTGCGTTTGGGACCAGCGCCAGGGGGCGTCTCCCCGCTCATGAAAGGCGGCGATCCCAATGACCCCGACGTTGCGCGTGTCGCCGTGTTTCTGCGCGGCGTAGGACTGTCCGACGCTGCCGAAGCGGAAGCTCGCGACGTCGTTCGAACTCGTCCGGAAGCCCTCGATCTCGACTTCGCCCCACGGGTCCATCAGGTAGCCGCGCTTCGCAACGGAGGCTGCCCGTCCATCGACGACGTCAAGGCCATCGACCGACGCGACGACTTCCATGCGGCCGGGACTGCGGTTCTTCACGACGATCGAATAGCGGCGGCCCGCGATGCCCGGAACGAAGTTGTCCGTGCCGGCGCTAAAGCCGGTGATGAAGCGTCCATCGTCGCCGCGCAGGCCGACTTCAAGGTGTCCGCTGCCCACCGCAAACATCGTGCGATTCGACGGATACCGTCCAGCCAGCATCGAGTCGATCCCGCTTTGGTCATTGTAAAAGAGCTTGCCCACGACGAACGGGGAGGTTTCGCTGGCACGCTGAAAGGACGCACTCGTCACGTGCGAGTCGCGGCTTTCACCCCACTGCGTCGCCAGTCCGGCTCGAAATTCGGGCGTCGCTCGCCGATAGGCCCTTGAAGGGGCGCCCGCGTCTCGCGACTGGCTTTCTGAGTTCCCTTTGGCAGCCGGGCCGGCCGTGCCCGGAGCAGCCGCCGCGCTTCTAGGGCGGTCGTCTCCGTCATCACTAGACTTGTTTTCGACCGCACTGCTACCGAACCTCGTACCGCCCATACCGTCGCGTTCCGACTCACCAAGCTCCCTTTCTTCGGGGCCGCCGTTGGGCGGAGGTGCCGCCTCATAGGAGCGGGGGTCGTCGGAATTGGGGTGCCCGAACGCTTCGGGGGTAGCGGCCGGGCCAACGCGGATGTCCTCTGGCCGTTCGTTCTGGCGCGCGACGGTGCTCACCGGCTCCGCGCTGGACGCGCTTTTGAAGGGCTGTTGTTTCGCGCTGCAGGCGGCGAGAGCCAGCGGTGCGAGGGCCAGGAGAGCGAGGTGGGTTCGTGGGTTTTTCATGCGTTCCTCCGTGATGACGGTGAAACGCAACGTCCCCTCGTGACCTTACACCCCGCCCATTCGATGGTACTTAGGACGCGCCTGGGGCGGGAGCCTCGCGCTGCTACGCCGCAAGAAGGATGCGTAGGACAACGAATTTACGCGCCGTCGCAACCAGCGGAGGCGTGTGAATTCTCAAGCGAACATCTGTGACAGGCGACTGGGCGCAAAACACCTCTTTGCCGCTTGCGGTTCACACTGGACCCTTCGCATCGAGCAACGCCCGGAGGATGTCTCCCATGCCCTGCTGCTCGACGGCTGCGTCACCGCGGGGCGGCTCGAGAACTTCGAGGCGCTCATAGAGAGCCTCCGGCAACTCCGCGATGAAGCGACTCGGCACGCGCTTGACGACTTTGCCCCGCACCGGACGGACGCACGCATGGCACAAGTAGAGGTGGTCCTTCGCTCGAGTCACGGTCACGTAAAACAGCCGCCGCTCTTGCTCGATTTCGTCCAAGGCCTCGCCGCCAACCGCCAGCGCCCCGGGATCCGTGACCCGCTCGTCCAACGTCCGAGCATGAGGCATGAGGCCCTCTTCGAGCCCGACGGCGAAGACGTAGCGAAACTCTAGTCCCTTCGCGCCGTGCATCGTGGAGAGCGTCACGAACTCGCTGGCGTCCTCGTCCTTCGTTTCCTCGCGCAACATGAACAGTCGAAGTGTATGAGCCATCGCAGCCGCGCGAGTGGGGCGTTCGGCCTCGGGCTTCGCTTGAAAGGCCTTGTCGCGCTTTTCAAGAACCCGCAGGAGCATCTCGACGCTCGACCAGCGGCGGGCGGCGGCCTTCAAATTCTGGCCACATTCCGCGAAAATCTGAGCCTTTAAGGCGATGCGCTCGACGAGATTTCTTGCGACCTCGACCATTGAAAGTGACGCTAGGTCGCGGGCGGTTTCGTTCACGACCCGCACGTACTCGCGACAACCTTGGCGAGCTGAATCGCTGAGTTCAGCCACCGCGTGCGAGCGCTCGAGCGCTGCCCAAAGCGACAAATCGTAGGCGGTTGCGTGATAGCCAAGACGCTCGAGCGCGGCGTCACCGACGCCTCGGGCGGGGTAGTTCAACGTGCGGCGGACGGCGAGTTCGCTCGAATGCGGCGCGAGGGCGACCCCGAGATAGGCGAGCAGGTCTTTTATCTCCTTGCGCTCGAAGGTCTGTGCGCCGCCGAAGACCCGATGCGGGACACTGCGGGTTCGGAGTTCTCCTTCAAACTCCGGCGCCTGGAGGTTCGAGCGGTAGAGGATGGCGACGTCCCTCGGTCGCGCCTCGCCGGACGCGATGAGCTTATGGATAAAGTCTGCCACCCAGGTCGCCTCGGTGCCCGCGTCGGCCATGGTAACGAGCTGCACGGCGGAGCCGGCGCCCCTCGTTGGGCGGAGCGTCTTGCCGTGTCGGCGCGCGAGACTTGCAGCGAGAACCGCATTCGCGACGGTCAGCACCGCCTCCGTCGAGCGGTAGTTTTGCTCAAGCCGAACGACCTTTGCTCCCGAAAAGTGTTTCTCGAAGTCGAGAATGTTCCGCACGTCCGCACCGCGCCAGCCGTAAATAGCTTGGTCATCGTCACCCACGACGCAAAGGTTCCGATGCTCCGCTGCCAGGAGCCGCAGCATCTCGAGCTGCGAAAGGTTCGTGTCTTGGTACTCGTCGACGATGAGATACGTAAAACGCCGCCGCCAGCGCTCGAGCACCTCGGGAGCCCGCCGCCACAACCGCACCGGCTCGGTCACCAGATCGTCGAAGTCGAAGGCTTGCAAGCTGCGCAGCATCGCTTCGTAGCGCGGGTAGATTTCCGCGGTGATCCCGTCGTACTCGTCGGCGGAGTTCTGTACCATCGCGGCGTAGGCCGTCGAATCGAGAAAGGCATTTTTTGCCAGCGAAATACGGTTCAAAACCGCGCCCACATCCCAGTTGCGGGTGCTCGATACAGTCCGCATTCCATCGCGAATGAGCGAAGTGCAGTCACCGCGATCAAAGATCGCAAAGGAGCCCCCACGAAGCGACAGCGCCTTCGTCTCTTTGGAAAGGACCTCGAGGCCGAAACGATGAAACGTGCACGCAAAGAGCCCGCGCGTCGCCTGGGTTCCGGCGAGCTTGACGACCCGCTCCATCATCTCGCCCGCGGCCTTGTTGGTGAACGTCATCGCCAGGATGGCGTGCCCCGGGGTGCCCTCCTTCAGCAACCGCGCGATGCGCTGAGTGACGACGCCGGTCTTGCCCGAGCCCGCCCCCGCAAGCACCAGGAGCGGGCCACGGTCGTGCCCGACCGCTTCCTTTTGAGCCGGATTGAGCGCCACTGCCACGTTCAGAACTGGAAGGTCGCGCGCACGCCGGCAGGACCCACCGCGAGCGACACGGGAGAACCCCCGACCGCCGTCGCAGCTGTCGCCGTCCTGGGCGCGGTGACGAGAAGCACGACCCCGGCTGCCCCGAGCACGCCTCCCGCGATAAAGCCGACCGTGGAGAGATTCCCCATCAGCTCGTAGCTGCTGAGTTTATCAGCCTCTCCGGGACCGCACGTCCCGGTTGGGCAAAGGGTTTGGAGCTCCGAATGCAGCGAAAGCGCAAGGCCGCCGGTGACTCCCCCCAAGATCAACCCTGCACCGCCGAGCCCCACGGCAACCCAACCGAGAGTCGGTTGCGTGCTCTCAGCACGTGCGTCGGCGCCGCTCGGGCCGGCTTGGGGCACGGTCGACTGCAGTGCGCCGCTCGTGGGCCCAGGGTCGGTTTTGATTGGATCGACGGGGACGACGGGGACGACGGGGACGGCCTCCAAGGGCAGCAACTTCGCATCGATGAGCTCGTTTTTGCGCGCTGAAACCTCGAACTTTTTTACGAGTTTCTTGAAGCCAGACCCTTCCACCGAAAGCTGGTGCTGCCCGGGATTCATCGGCCGCTTCATGCCCCACGCCGCGCGCTTCAGGTCCTCGCCGTCAAGGCTCGCTGCGACGTCACTCGGAAGCGTGCCGACCGAGGCAGTCACACGAATGGTTGCAAAGCCAAGCTTTTCACCGATGCCGACGACTTCCACGGCGGCGTCTTTCTGCGACTGTTGGAACGCCTCGTTGGCCCCAGGGGCCAGGGTCTCGTTCAACAAGCGATTGTAGACTTCCTTCGCTTCGAGGAACTTCCCGAGCCCTCGGTAGGCACGCGCAAGCCCAAGCAGCATCGTCGGCGCATGGAAGAGTTCCTCGGCCCTCGTGAATTTGTCAGCGGCAGCGGCAAACTTCTGATGGTCGAGGTCGTCGGTGCCTTCATTGAACAAGTCGCGCGCGAGGGATCGGTCCGCGTCGGAAACCTGAGCCGTGGCCGCGGGCGCAAGCGTGACAGCGGCAGGAACACCCAGAGCGACGGCTAGAAAGGCCGGAAAGAACTTCATGGGTCAATACGTTAGCCCACCTGCGTAAAAAGTGTGCACTCGTGCATGCAACCGAAGCCGTGGAGAGCGAGTGCATGGAGAACCCCCTCGGCAGTCGGCCCAAAAGCCGGCACCGGGACCTTCCCTAACCAGCGAAACCTCAAGATCCGCGATGAGACGCAGGTCGAAGGCTACGTCAGAAGCCCGCACCGAGCTTTGAAGGAGACGTTGGAACAGGCCGGGGGCGCGGTGGGGTACTGCTTGGCGTGACGGCCACAGTTGCCTTCGCAGTTGCCTTCGCCGTGGCCGTCGCAGGCGGAAGCGGAAGCGACGAAAGGACCACGCTAGGTGCAATCTGCGGCAACACCGGTGATGTTTCAACCGTCGACGGGGCGCGAGGGTCAGCAGAGCCGGCGGTAGCAAGGCTAGAGTCAGCAGTGCCGGCGGTAGCAAGGCTAGAGTTAGCAGTGCCAGTGTTCGCAGAGCCGGAGTTGGCAGAGCCGGAGTTGGCAGTGCTGGCCTCACGAAGTTTGTACGCGCCGATGCCCACGCCGATCAAGACCACGCCAAATGCGGCGAGCAAAACGCTCGGTTTCATCCCCTTGCGAACGGCAACCGGGTTCCCGGTCGCCATGCCCACAACCGACGCGGACGCCTGGCTATCTCCAAAGGGCTGGGGCGTCTGAACAGGTTGATACGCGAGCGGCGCCGGGTGACTGAACGCCGCGGGGTCCCCCTGACTTTGTCGCCACGGTAACGCCCCTGGGCCGGAGGGAAACGGCGGCGGCGGCGTGCCAACGGGCGCTCCGCTCGGCATCGGCGTGTTCATCTCGGGCATCGCCACGGTCTGCTGCATCGGGCCGGGTGGAAGCAGGTCGCTGACGGAGGCTTGGAACCCGCCCGCCGGGACGCTCAGACCGAGCGCCATCGCGAGGCCATCGCACAACTCTTTGGCAGACTGGTAGCGATGGTCGGGATCGCGCTGCGACGCGCGTGCCCACCAGCGGTCAAACGAGGCGGGTAGACCCGGGCAAACGTGCGACGGGACCGGCGGCGCCTGGGTCACAATCCGGATCAGCAGGTCACCGAGCGCGTCACTCTTGAAAGGCAATTGCCCAGTCACGCACCGGAAGGCCACGACCGCGAGCGACCAAAGATCGGCACGTGAATCGACCGCCCTGATGCCCTGCGCCTGTTCTGGGCTCATGTAGTAGGGCGTGCCCAAGAGCGCCCCGGTGCGCGTGTTCGAATCAAGCTGAGTGGTGAGCTTGGCGACACCAAAATCGAGAACTTTCGCAATCTCGCCGTCCTCGTCAGGAACGAGAACGACGTTCTCAGGCTTCAAGTCACGATGCACGATCCCCGCCACGTGCGCCCGCGTCAGCGCACGACCGACGCCGTTGATGATTCGGTAGGTTTCAACCGCGTCCAGACGACCGCGCCGACGGAGCCGAACGCTCAGCACCTCACCTTCGAGGTATTCCATGGCAAGGTAGGGGACGTTGCCGTCGGCGACACCGTAATCGAGGATTTGTACGACGTTCGGGGATCGCAGGGCGGCGGCAGCCTTGGCCTCGCGCTCGAAGCGCTCGCGCACCTCGGGGTTATCGGCCGATTCGGCATGGATGAACTTCACCGCACAGGGGATGTCGAGGCCCGTGTGCTGAGCCAACCAGACGTCTCCCATCCCACCTTTGCCGAGCAAACGCGTCAGGCGAAAGCGGTTGACTACGAGCGCGCCCTCTTTCAATTCCACAATGTTACCCCTGTTCCGCACCGACGATACGGAATGACCTTCAACGTATCATGCGCCTTCCGACCGGTAAAGACATCCACCCAAGAAGCCAAGCAGCAGAGCCGGCACGGCAGGTGCGCTCGCACGGCACCGGGCCACGAAGGAGCGGTTACGGACAGACGTCGTTCGAGGCTCGCGCCGGTGCGCAGTTGCAGGCCCAATCGGACAAAGTCGTGATCTCGTCCTCCGTGAGGGCCGGCGGAGAAAGCGGCATAAATTTAGATTCGACGGCCGGCTTGATCCTCGCGAAAATGGTCTGGGCGGCGTAAAGAGTTTGCGCCGACTCGAAGGTATCGAGCGAAAACGGAGCCCCAGACATCGTCGGGTTCGAGTGGCAACGCCGGCAGTTGTCGGCGAGAATTTTCTCAACGGCACACGGGAACTTCCCCGGGTTGGCCGTGGCGACTTTCGTATCGCAGTTCGAGAAGCAGGCGTCGCCGCCACCCGCACCACCCGAGCCCCCGACACCACCACCAGCGCTCGAGGCGGAAGCGGATGAGCCGGCACTGGGTGCAAGAGGCTTGCAAACTCCACCCACGCACGCGGTGTCGAGTTCGGCGGTGCATGCCGCCACCAGCGCGCAGCAACCGCTCGCGACGGCGACCAAGGTCCAACGCAATCGCATCCCGCGCAGCATACCCCCATACCGTCGGAGTCCGGCGAGATTCCCGCCGAGTTGACGAGCGGGCCGGCTCAACGACCCAGTTCCGTCGCGCGGCGAGTTGCGGCAGCTACGGCGTCGATGAGCGCCGCTCGAAAGCCCCCCGACTCGAGACTCGCAAGCCCCGCGACGGTGGTGCCACCCGGGCTCGTCACACGTTCCCTCAGCGTCGCCGGGTCCTCGCCGGTTTCGAGTTGCAGCTTCGCCGAGCCATAGACCGTTTGCGCGGCCAGCGTGAGCGCAACGGGACGCGCAAGCCCCATTTTGACGCCACCCTCGACGAGCGCTTCGATTGCCAGCATCACGTAAGCGGGTCCGCTGCCCGACAGACCGGTCACCGCGTCGAGCGCGGTTTCCGTCACGCGCACCACCAACCCGACTTCGGAGAAAAGCGCACTCGCCGCGTCCATATCCGCCGCGGTTGAGCGCGAACCCGCGGCGATCGCGGTCGCACCGGCGCGCACCAATGCCGGGGTGTTGGGCATCGCACGAACCACGCGACCGGGCGTGACCGCCTCGAGCGTTCGCGCGGGGACGCCGGCCGCAATGGTCACGATGAGCTCGTGCACGACGCGGAGCGATGGCAGGACTTGCGCCATCGCTTGAGGTTTTACGGCCACGACAACGAGGTTCGCCCACGCCGCAATCGACTCGTTGTCGGCATCGGCGACCACCCCGTAGCGTTGCTCGAAGTGAACCCGCCGCTCGGTATTCGGGTCGCTGACGCGAATGGCCTCTGGAGGTATTATTTGCGAGGTCAAAAGCCCGCGGACGAGCGCCTCCGCCATGTTGCCACCACCGAGAAATGCGATGCGGCGATGCGCCAGAAGAGACATGCCGGCGACCTTAGCCCCAATGCGGCCCCATCGCCCTCGGTTTCCAGGGCGAGGCTCACGCACCCGTGGCCCGCGGACAGCGAAGAGGCTCGTTCTGGCAAGCGCGGGCGCCGGCGCCGGCGCCCCCCGAACTTGAAAGGCCGCGGCCCGAGCGTCCGGCGTGACGCGCGTTCAAAGGCGCGTTATTCGAGGACGATGAGCGCCGTGTTCAATCTCGCGGACTATTTTCTTTTCGACCGCCTCGAGGAGGGACTCGGTGACTCCACTGCGTTGCTCTTCGGCGAGCGACGCCAAACCTACCGCGAGGTAGCCGACGCAACCCGCGAGCTCGCAGCTCATCTCCACGGTGCCGGCGTCGCAACAGAGCAACGCGTCCTCATCGTGCTGCCGGACACGCCCGCGTATGCCGCGGCATTTTTCGCGACCTTGCGCCTCGGGGCCGTCGTGGCCATGGGAAATCCCCATGCGCCCGTCGAGGATCTGGCGCATCTCGTGCGATACACGCGTGCTCGAGCGATCGTCACTACGCCCGCGGTTGCGGCGGCCATCGCCAAGGATGCAAGTGACGTCGGAAGCCACCTTGTCGTCGTGAGCGAGGTTGCGACCGGTGAGGATTGGCTCCACGTCGAAGACTCCCCGAGCAACGGAATTTGGCTCCGAAATGCGCTAGAAGACGGCCGTCATCGCCTCGAAAAAGGCGGCAAATCGCAGTGCATCACGCTGCGCGATGACCCGGCAATCTGGCTCTTCACCACGGGCTCGACCGGCAAGAGCAAAGCGGCGATGCACACGCACGGGGACTTTGCGTTCAACACGGAACACTATGCGATCGGCACCGTCGGCTACCGGCGCGGCGACATCACCGTGAGCGTCCCGCGGCTGTTCTTTGGCTATGCCACCGGCACCAACTTGATGTTCCCGTTTCGAGTCGGCGCAACTGCTGCCCTCTTCAGCGAACGCCCCACGCCGCTCGTGCTCGCCCGCGCGATCGAGCTTTACAAACCGACCATCATCACGAACGTGCCGACCATGATGGGTCAGTTGCTCGAGGACGACGATGCTCGAACCGCGCGCGGGATGCCGCGGCTGGACCTATCGAAGGTTCGCTTTCACCTGTCGGCCGGCGAGGCGTTGCCGCCAGCACTTTTGGCGCGCTTTACGGCGCGTTTCGGTGGCGAGGTCTACGATGGCATCGGCTCGGCTGAGATGTTCCACATCTACTGTTCGAATCGCCCAGGGGACGTCATGCCGGGCTCCCTCGGCCGGGTGGTCGAGGGTTACGAGATTCGAATTCTGCCCGTCGAGGCTGACGGTGTCGGCGCCCTCCCCTCTGCCCTCGGTGAGACCGGCGTGATGTGGGTAAAGGGGGACTCGGTGGCGCAAGGTTATTTTCAGGATCGCGACAAGAGCTGGCAGACTTTTCATGGCCATTGGTGCCGGACGGGCGACCTTTTCCGTGTCGACGAAAAGGGTTACTTTTGGTTCGAAGGACGGGCTGACGACCTCTTGAAAGTGGGCGGCGTTTGGGTCGCGCCGCTCGAGGTCGAGAATTGCGTCCTCGAGCACGCCGCGGTCGCGGCAGTCGCGGTGCTCGGTGTCGAACACGATGGCCTCACCAAACCCAAGGCCTTTGTGGTTCTGAAGACCGGAGTCGCAGCCAACGACGCGCTCGCGGACGAACTAAAGGCATGGGTCAAAGAGCGGCTGAGCAAGCACAAATATCCACGCACGGTCGCCTTCGTCGAGGAGTTGCCGAAGAACGACCGCGGAAAAATCGACCGAAAAGAACTGAAGCGCGCCGAGTTGAACGGCGAGAACCCGGTCGGTCGATGAACCTCGCGGAGCTCACCACCGACGCCCTCTCGAAGCGCCTCGGGGAGGGCCCGATTGTCATCCTGCTCCCGGTCGGCTCGGTGGAGCCCCATGGCCCTCACCTCCCGCTTGGGACCGATACGATCATCAGCGAGGTCGTCGTTCGGCGGGCGCTCGAGCAGCTCGGGGAAGCGGGGATAGGCGCGCTCATCGCGCCGGCGATACCGTACGGCGTGACGGACTACGCGCAGGGCTTCGCTGGGGCGGTGTCGATCGAGGCGAACGTGCTCACGGCGTTCGTGCGGGCCGTGGTGACCGGGCTGCTTCAGGAAGGTTTTGTGCACGTGTGCATTGTGAACAACCACCTCGAGCCCGAACACGATTCGGCGATTCGAGCGGCCATCGTTGGCCTCGGTGCACGCGCATCGGTGGCCTGCCCGCTCACTCGACGCTGGGGCCGTACCTTGTCGGACGAGTACAAGAGTGGAGCCTGCCACGCAGGCCGTTACGAAACTTCCCTCGTGCTCGCCGCCCAGCCCGGTCTCGTCCGTGAGGCGATGGCCCGTCAGCTCCCCGCGCGAACCGTGAGCTTGTCTCGGGCGATGGCCTCAGGCCAGCGAACCTTCGCGGACATGGGTCTCGACCAAGCCTACACCGGGGCGCCCGCTGAAGCCTCGCGCGAGGAAGGAGCAGCGCTCATCGCGCGCCTCGCCGAGATGGTGACCGTGGAGGTAACCGAAGCGCTCGTCGCTTTGAAGACTCAGTCGTTGCCCCCGAGCAACGCCTGAGTGAGCAGGTAATTCACAACCAAGATAGCCACGCAGCTCTCCACGACAGCCCGGGTGGTTGCGAGTCCGACACCCTTCGCGCCACCGGACGCGTGAAACCCATGCCGATTCGCGAGGGCGGCGATGATGAAGCCGAAAACCGCGGCCTTGATGACCCCCATTCGAAGGTCTTCGACCACCGCGATGTCCTTGACGCTCTGAGCGAAGACGCCAGGATCACCGCCGAGCCAGCGTACGGCAACGAGGTACGCGCCCCCCATGCCGACCGTCGAGTAAAGAACACAGAGCAATGGCACCATCAGAACGGTGGCGAGGAGCCGTGGTGTGAGCAAATACTGGACGGGACTCACGCCCATGGTCGTCAGTGCGTCGATTTGCTCGGTAACCCGCATGTTCCCGAGCTCGGCCGCCATCGAGCTACCGGCACGGGCCGTCACCATGATTGCCGAAAACACGGGCGCGACCTCGCGCGTCAGTGACACCGCAACGATGCCTCCGACACGCCCTTCCGCGCTGAAAGTGCGCAGCGCGTAGCTCGTCTGCAACGCCACCACCATCCCGCTGAAGATTCCGGTGAGGCCGACGATGAAGATGGACTGCACACCGATGAACTCCATCTGTGCGAGCACCTGCCTCAATCGAAACGGGCGCCGAAAGAGCCACCGGAGCGTTCGTCCCGTAAGCGAAGCCGTCACGCCGACGTTCTCGACCGCATACACGAGGGGAGCGAACGCGGAACGCAATCCCGTGCGAAAGGCCGATGGCGTGTCACGGATCACCCGGAAGGTCTTAGCACGAATCGCCATGAAGTCGGGCCGCGAGCGCGTGCAGACCGGGGCGCGCAGAGTCGTCGGCCGTGATGCGTGCAAGCCGCCCCTGCGCCGTCCATTCAAGGGCCACGCGCAGGGCCGAGCCACCAAGTTCAGCAGCGTACGCGTCGCCCCATTCGACGAGCATGAGCGCATCGGCTCGCCGGTCGCGGAGCCCGAGTTGTTCGACCTCATCGCACCCGCCAAGCCGATACAGATCGGCGTGCAAAATCGGGACGCGCGCCGCGAGTTCGTGAACCAGCCCGAAGGTCGGGCTCCGCACTGGAATTTCGCGAGGGACGCCAAGCGCGCGGCAAATCGCTCGTGAAACGAAGGTTTTACCGGACCCGAGCGGTCCCGATAGCAGCACGAGATCGCCGACGACGAGTTCACGAGCGAGCAACTTCGCAAGGCCCACCGTGGCACGGCGAGTCGGCAGCAACTGCGCCACTCGGGACGGCAGAAGTGGTGTCACGGAGTCCGTCCGCTTCCGTTCGCTCTCACCACGGTGATCGCTCGGGGGAGGGTTCGCGTCGCATCAAAACCGTGCGCTTCGGTCGTCCACAAATCGGCCTGGACCTGGGCCAGTACGGCGGTCGCCTCGCGACGACGCGCTCGCACGTCGCTGTCGGAAGCAGCCTCAGCCAGGTCGCGCACCGCTACGACGGCAAGCACCGCGGCATCGCGACCGAGACCCATCCACCACGTAGGCGTCGGTCTTCCCGATTCGAACCACCCGAGTAGGCGCGGGTCGGCGGTCGAACGGTCTTCGGGCACCGGGAAGACACCCGCCGCGGCAACCCGCGTTCCTTGAGGCAGACGCACGCCAACCATCGCGCCGAGCCCAACGGCAACGGGCGCATGCAGCGCCCTCCCGAGGTCGAACACTTCTGGTCCGCAGTGGGCACCATCGACGGCCACCAAACCGTCGACGCGCTCGCTTCTCAAGACCTCGGCGGCCGGCAGTGGAGAACACGACGCTTCGACGCCAATGCCGGACGGACTGCCGGAAAAAGACTCCCCATTCGAAAAACCCGAGAGCGAAACGCCAAGCCCCGCGACGACCTTCGCTCCCTCCGCGCGAAGCTCGGTGGCGAGGAGCCCGACCGAGCGCTCGGCTCGTTCACCCAGTCGAAACGCTGCCTTGCCGTACATCGGGGGCGCGCTTTGCGAATCTTCCGTCAACAGCAGGATGGGCAAGTCCTGCGCGCGGGCAAACTCGAGCGCCACCTGCGAGTGACGAGCATCAAGACCCGCTACGATCACGGCCGCACCCTCGGCGGCGAGCTCCGACAGCGCCTTCTCAATATGAGCAGGGTCACCCGCATCGTCGCGCGCCACGAGTCGCGCATCGGTGTCACCGACCCCAAGGCCAAAGACCATTCCGGTCAGGACGTCAGCGCTACGCCGCGTGAGAGCCGGTGAAGCGAGTGCCAACAGCACCCCCACCGTTCGCGCCGTCACTCGTCCGCGAGCGCGGTCACCCGCAAGCCGCGCGACCGCCTCGCCAGCGCCGCCGAGCAGCGAGCCGGCGTTATCCAGCAAAAGCCGCGCTAGCCGCACATCTTGTTTCGCCACCGCCACATTCGCGAGATGTTGCGTGAGCGCCGCGGCAAGACGGCTCTCTTCGCGGTTGCTTGCGAAACCGCGCTGCAACCTCAGCCGCAAATCGACAACCAGCACGGACTCTGGAAACGTTGTAAAAAGACGGACGATTGATGAAATAATGACCTCGCGATCACCGGGAGGCGATTCGAAGAGCCAGATGTCCATGAGTCGCAAGGCCGTCTTCCACTCGCGGGTGGCGGAGCAAGCTCGCACAAGTTCCTCATCGAGCAACGCAGTCGCGGGCGGGTCGACGAATTTGTGCAGCAGCGGCAGCAATCGAGCGAGCGCGTCCTTCGGATGGCCGGAGCGCCGCTCGACGGCTCCCACCACCAGCGTCGCCAGGTCCCTCACTGTTCCGGCAGGGCCGTCAAGTTTGGGTCGCGCGAGGACCAAAGCCCGGGCACGGTCTCCGCGTTCGAGCGCATCCCAGGCCCGTAAAACATCGGCATACGCAAGGAGCGCATCGCCGCGAAAGCGCTCCGTCAGGCCGCTCAACGTTCGGTCGAGAGCCAATCGCTCGGCGGGCGACGCGAGCATCCAGCGCCGCACCAGGGGCCGAATGGCTTGATCGGCCGCCGCACTCGCCGCCAGGGTCGCCTCCGGCGCAGCCTCCCTCGCCTGGACGGCCGCACAGGACGCCAGCGCGAAGACGAGCACGAACCTTGACGCGCTAGCGAAGCCGCTCCTCAATGAAACCGCGTGGTTCATTCGTCTCGTGCCGAACCCCCAGGGAGCCATGTTCCGTATCGTTTGCGGTTGCTCCATGCGTTTGTCGGAGCGGTGCCGTTCACGGGCTTCATGTTGCTCGACCTCTGGGCGAATGCCAAGGCGGCAGAAGGGCCGGCGGTGTTCGAGCATACCTTCGGCGGCTTGCACAAGATCTCGCCGGCGTGGTTTTTCGCGCTCACGATGCCCTTCATTCTGTACGGGGGGTACGGCGTGTGGCTCGGCACGCGCACGCTATCGGGAGTCCTTGGCTCGACGAGCCCGAGCGGGCGTCATTCGCTCCGCCGCCTGACGGGGCTCGTGACACTGGTTTTCGTCGCCATCAGGCTCAGCCGGTTCTGGAGGCCGGTCTTGACACAAAGCTCGAGCCCGCGCGACGTTCGCATCGAGTGGCTCGAGCTCGCATCGTCCACCTGGAATGGCATGCCGCTTTTGGCGTACGCATGGCTGCTGGCACTGGCGGCCGTGGCGTTTCATCTGGGGCATGGTTTCGTGCTTGCAGCGGGGAGCGGCGGGCTTCTTCCCACGCGGAGACGCCGACTCGTAGCGACCATCTTCGGAGCGATTTTCGGAATATTTTCGTTCGGGCTCGGCGCGCACGGAACGCTGCTGCTGGCCACCGGATGGAGTCCATTTTCCTCGGTTGAACCGGAAACTCTTGGCGCTTGCACGCTCGTCCCCGACGCGAACCCATGACGCCAGTTCGCTGCGACGTGCTGGTTTACGGGGGCGGCGCCGCCGCTCTGAAAGCGGGCAGCGACCTCGCCAATTCGGGCTGCCACGTGATCC
>CANMZR010000074.1 GCA_947502375.1 Polyangiaceae bacterium | reverse complement strand
GAGGATGTCCCCCCGGCGCTTTCTGCGAGCCCGGCGAGGTCGAACCGCCGCCCGCACACCCGGCCACGCCCGTCGCTCCCCGGGTTCCCCTTGAAGATCCATGGTCCGACGGGCTTCCGCCGCTCGCCCCGGGCGCCGATCCGACGAAGCCTCGGGTCATCGTCGTCCATCCGGCACAGCCAGGAAAATCCCGCGAAGTCGTCGTCTACGAAGGCAGCGAGTACACCCCGAGGCCGCCGCCACCGAGGCGACGTTACAGGAACATCGACACGTCGGGCGAGGCGCTCGACAGGCCCCTCTACGGACTCGCCCTGCGGGCCGAGGCCGCGCTTCTCTCGCGTCAGCCGGATTCGCCCAACAGTGGAATTGGCGGCGTGGGTGTGAGCGTACGTTATCGACCAACGCCCTCGTTCGCCATGGACGCGGGGCTCGACGTGGTCGGCGGCGTGGACACGAACGGCTTCTCGCGCCGGGAAGTGCCCGTGTCCGTTTCCTCCATGTTGTACTTAAATCCAGGTGATTTCTCTCAATTTTACCTCGTCGGTGGGATGAACGTTTCGTTTGCACGCGTCGCGAGCAGCTACCTCGAGTCCAATTTCGCCGGCGGAAACGTTGACGAATACACCTACCTCGGAGCTCAGTTCGGCGCCGGTTTCGAGTTCCGGTTCTCACGCGCGCTCGCGTTCAACGTGGACGCCTTGGGTGTCGTTCGAAGTCGCATCGACAGCGACGGCAACGGTCGTTACCCCGAGTATTACGACCCAAAGAGCGGTTTCTCCTCGAACTCGTCCGGCAGCGGGCTTCTTCGAGCAGGGCTCGTCCTTTGGTGGTAAGGCCATCGCCGAGCTGAGCCGTGAAGTTTCCGAAATGGGGTTGTGGAAGCTCGAGCCCCGGGCGCCTTCGACTGCTCGCAATCGTCAGTGGTGGAGTTTTCGCCATTGGGACGCTGCCGGTCGCGCTCGTGCCGGCGTTATTCCTCGGGCTCCTCGGATACGCGTGGCTGCTCACGAAGGCGCTCCGCCCAGGTCAGGCCTTCGTGCTCGGCTGGCTTTGGGGCACGCTTGTGGGCGCTATTGGAATGCGTTTCGTGCCCTTCGTGCTCGTGCGGTTCACGCCAGTCGGCTGGCCGCTTGCGGTGCTGGGACATCTCGGATTCGCCGCAGTGCAAGGTATTCCTTGGGGGCTCGGTGCGGCACTCGGAGTCTTTCTGCGACGACGCGCCGGAGCCCCCATTGAACTGGCAGCCGCCCTCGCAACGATGGTCGCGACGTCCTTGCCAGGTGTGATCGTCTGGTCGCCTGCCGGTCTCGCCTCACCTTGGCCCCTCTGGATTCAAACCGCCGACACGCTCGGAGAACACGGCGTTTCTGCACTGTTTTCGGCCTGGATGGCGGCGCTCGTGCGCGGAATCGAGTGCCTCCACGCGGGTGGCCCTGACAGGCTTCGACGAGCGGCGCGCCCCATCGTGGCCGTCACGGTGGGAATGGCCCTCGTACTCGTATACGGCCAACTTCGCATCGCGCACTGGTCCGCCAGCGGGACCGAAACGGCCCGAATTGCGCTGGTGACGGCAGGCGTCGACCCATTCTTGGCTACCGAGCGCAGCCATTGGCCCCAGCTTCTCGCCGAGCTCCGGCGCGAAACCGCTCTCGCCGAGACGGCCGGCATCGACCTCACCGTGTGGCCGGAAGGCGCGTACCCCTATGCGCTACGCGAGGACACCCGCGTCATGCCGCATGGCCAACGGGAGATCATCGGCGGCGCCATCGAAGGACCGGTGCTCTTTGGATTCCTCGCGAGCATTCCCGGCTCCACGAGCGACACCCGCTCGGCGTCCAAGGAGTTCTACAACTCGGCCATCGTGGTGCGCCCGGACCGCAGTCTTGGCGTGCGTTACGACAAGGTCGAGCTCTTGGCGTTCGGCGAATCCATTCCATTAAGCCAACAAATTCCCTGGTTACGCCGAACATTCCAGCGCGCCGGAGGGCTTCGGGCCGGTTCCGGTCCGCGCCGTATCGACCTGCCACGCGTCGCTGGCGCAGCCCTGCATCTCGGCGTGCTCAACTGCTACGAGGACACGCTCACGAGCTACGGGCGGCGCCTGGCGCAAACGCTCGCCCCAAATCTCCTCGTCAACATCACGAACGACGCGTGGTTCACCGGGACCCTCGCGCCGGAGCTCCACCTGCGCCTGTCGGCACTGCGTGCGGTCGAGCTCCGAAAAGATCTCGTCCGGGCGGTCAACCTTGGCCCGAGCGCCTGGTTCAACGCGGCGGGTCAACTGAAAGCCGTGCAGCGTGCGACGAAGCCGGACTTTCTCCTCGCGACGCCCACCCTCCGTGATGAACCGCCCACGTTCTACGCAAGAGCCGGTGACCTCCCTACTTGGCTCTTCTTGCTGCTCGTCGCCATCGGAAGCTTCGTCCGTCACCGTCGAACAGGAAGACCCAAAGAGCTGGACTAGGAACCGCCGCAGGGAGCCGTGGCGATGCGAACATCGTCGATGTTCCATTGACCGATGGAGCCAACGGACGCCGTCGGCACCTTGTAACCAAACCGCACCTGCAGCTGGGCGTTCTTGTAATCGCTGATGTCGAAGGTCTGCAGCGTCCATTCCCGATCCGAGATGGCATCCGTCGACTCCCAGAGCATCATCCAGTTCTTACCGTCAAACACCTCGATGCGATTGACCATCGTCGGAGACTCGAAGCTCGTGAGCCAACGCCAGAATTCGAGCGTAAGGGTTGGCGCGTGGCTCACATCGACCGGCGGACTCTCCAGCCACAAGAAGTCTTTCACAGTACCCACCGACGCATTCTGACCGAGCAGCACGCCTGCGACTCGGTTGTCGAACGTCAACGTGTGGTCGTACGCCGGATCACCCACCGGCACGAAGTTCCCAGAATTTTTTGGCGTTTCCACGGATACACCGACAGACTCGATCGTTGGACCGATCGCCCAGTCGTTGTTGGGGAAGGCCCATCCCTTTTGGGTAGCGAAGGGATCTTCAAAGTAGACAAGCGCACCGTTCCCTGGCAGCGGCGTTGTGCACACGTTGCCCTTGCACGTGCCTGGCGCCGTGCAGGCCCAACCGTCCAAGCAGAGCGACGCGTCCGCCTTCGGAGTGCAGGTCCCCGTCACACAGGTGAAACATGGACCATCGCACGAGGTGTTGCAGCAAACCCCGTCGACCGTGCAGAATCCGCTCGCACAAGCAGCGTTCCGGTCACACTTCTGGCCAAACCCGCATTTTCCCGCGCCTGCTGCACAGGTCCCGGGCAAACAGCCACCATTTCCCCGGCACGTCGACCCGCCCTCGCAGCCTGAACCGTTGTTGCAATTCGTCGCACAACCTGTCGATTGACCATCACAGAGGACGCCGTCGCATCCGTCCTTCCCCAAGCCGGCCGTCGAAACCTTTGAGCAAATACCTTCCTTGCCGGGAAGATCGCAGCGCTGACAACCACCCGCGCACGAAGTGTCGCAACAATTCCCCTCACTGCAATGCCCAGTGGCGCATTCCGCGTCTTTTTTGCACTGCTGACAACTATTGTACGTCCCGCCGCACGTGAAACCGCCGTCGCATGTCGTGCTTGCCAAGGGTGGCGCTGCCACCGCTATCAAGGTGCATTTCCCTTCCTTGCCCGGCACCTTGCAGCTGCCGCATGGGCCGCCTGGGCAATCCGAATCGCAGCACACGCCCTCCACGCAGAGGGTGCTTGCGCACTCCTTGCCGGCCGCGCAAGACACACCGTTCGCCCTCGGCGCTGTGCACACTCCTTTTTCGCAGAAGGTTCCCGGAGTCGCGGCACAGTCGGCGTCGCCACCGCACCCTTCACATTTTTTCGCAATGCAGCGGTTGCTCTTGCAATCCGCCTCGATGACGCAGGCGCCGTTCGTCCCGCACGCTGCACATTCGCCGCCGCCGCAATCGATGTCGGTCTCCTTGCCGTTCTTGACCTTATCGAGACAAGCCAGGGCCACGCAGGCACCTTGGGCGTCGCAGATGCCAGTCTTACAGGTCGCACCGACCTCCACGAGCACCTTGACGCAACCAACCGCTTCGCAGGTATGCGTCACGCAGTCGGTCGAAATTCCGCAATCGAGGGCGATCCGGCAAGGAGGCGGAACCGCGGCTGGCTCTGCGGGATTGTTGATGAGCGAACAAGCCCCTGGGAGCGCCAGCAAAGCCAGACCCATCATACACGCGACAACCCATCGACCGAATTCAAACCCGCGCATGATCGTATCCTCCAGCCGCAGCAGTTAGCGGGAACAGCGCCCGCTGAAGGTGCAGAACATGGCGTGGTGACGTGCGAAACACAAGTCGTTCGGACCGTTTACGGCTTCCGAGGAGGCGGCACGCGCCGAATGAGCGAGGCCACCTCGAGCTCGCGAGTTTTGGCGATCATCACGCGCTCTTCGCGTTTTGTCCGGTGATCGTACCCAAGCAGGTGCAACAGACCGTGAGCGAGCAACATCGTCGCTTCGTCGAGCAACGGACGCCGCGCCTGGCGAGCCTGCCTTTCGGCCATGGGGACGGCGAGCACCACATCACCAAGCGGTTCGTCGTCAACGGGCGCGAAGGGCTCTCCCTCGCGAAGAGAAAACGCCAGGACGTCCGTCGGCTTGTCGTAACCGCGGTACGCTTTATTGAGACGCCGAATGGTCCCATCATCGACGAGTGCGAGGCTGAGCTCCACCTCGCCGAGGCCCAAAAAATCGAGCATTTTCTCGGCACGACGTTGCATCGTCCGTGACGAACACCCCACATAGGGGCCGCCCGTGGTGCTGACGACGACCCGTGGAGCCGGGCGGTTCGCAGGTACGGGCAGTGCTGTTCGAGTGCGCTCTCGAACACGAGCGCGTGACGGTTCAGCCTTGGGGGATTTTCTTGGCATCTTCGAGGAACTTCGCGAGGCCGATGTCGGTCAGGGGATGTTTCAAAAGTTGCTTGATGACAGCGAACGGAACCGTCGCCACGTGCGAGCCGATGAGCGCGGCTCGAGTAAAGTGAACCGGGCTTCGCACGCTCGCGGTGAGCACCTGGGTGTCGAAATCGTAGTTTCGATAGATCTCGACAATCTGCTGAACGAGTTCCATCCCATCACCACCGGCGTCATCGATACGGCCGACAAACGGTGAGATGTAGGTCGCTCCGGCTTTTGCAACGAGGAGCGCCTGGGGTGCCGAAAAGCACAGCGTGACGTTCGTATGGATCCCCTCGCTTGCGAAGATCTTCACCGCTTTGAGTCCCTCAGCGATGAGCGGCACCTTGACGACCACGTTCGGATGAATTTTTGCGAGCTCGCGCCCTTCTCGAAGAATGCCCTCGCAGTCGATGGCAAGAACTTCGGCCGAAACCGGACCATCAACGATTTCGCAGATAGCCGCGATGGCCTGGCGCGTGGGCCTGCCGCCTTTGGCGAGCAGGGAGGGATTGGTCGTTACGCCGTCGATGGCGCCCATCGCCTGTGCTTCGCGGATTTCGTCGAGGTCGCCCGAGTCGATAAAGAGTTGCATGGCGGCGGGACCATACTCCCTGCCGGGCGGCCGTGGTGAGCTGGTGCGCCGAGGTTGGCTACTTTCCTGGGCCGGAAGCGGCGGCTCCCGAGGGCGCGGTCTTCGGGAGCAGAAGCGCACTCGGAACGGCGCTCGCAGAGGCGGGGACAGGGGGCAAAACCTCGTGGTTGGACGAGGAGGTCACCGACGGAATAGGCGCGGGGACGAGCGCGGTCGGGGTCTCGTTCGGCGGCGCACTCGGTGCCTTGAGACGCCCCACCACGAAGCCGACGGCAAGGACCCCCAAGCCGACCCCCAGCCCAATCGCGACGAGGCCTTTCAGGAACACTCCAACAATCGACCACGCGCCACCGCGTCGTTTTCCACGCCTGGTCTCGGCAGCGGCCTCAATTGCCAGTGGCGATCCCTCCCGATTGTGAGCCTGCTCCTTTGAAGACTTCGCCAAAACAGGTTGGCCTGCAGCGGGGAGCATGGCTGCACCCAAAGGCCGCGCGGGAGGCACCTGCCCCCGAGCAGCGGGTGATTGAGCCGGGCCAAGCGGCGAAACTGGCTCGAACGCGAGGGTGGCCCCCTCTCCCTCCTCCACGTCAGCCAAAGTGGATGGCCGCTCGAGACGTTGCTCGTCGGTAAGCCGCACGAAATCCGTCGAATGGATGTGCCACTTGGTCACGTCATCGAGACACGGCAGGAGCGCCGCGCGCATTTCCGCGGCGGACTGATAGCGCGCCGCGGGTGCCAGTTTCAGTACGCCATGCACCGCTTTCTCGAGTGCCGGCGAGATCCACGGAGCACGCTGCCGAAGCGGCGCCGGCTCGTCTGAGCAAATCGTGATGATGAGCTCACCTACCCCTTCGATCCCCGCATGCGGCGTCTTCCCGCTGAGCAACTGATAAAGCACGATACCGAGGGACCAGAGATCGGCGCGATGATCGATCGACTTCAGCCCACGCGCCTGCTCGGGCGCCATGAACATCGGTGAGCCGAGCACACTTCCAGTCCGTGTGAGGCCGTCAACGCCCTCTTCGGTCGCCTGGTCCATTTTGAACTTCGCCAAGCCGAAATCGAGCAATTTAACAACTCGCTCGCCGCCTTCCCCTTCGCAGAGAAACAAGTTTGCCGGCTTGACATCGCGATGCACGACGCCTGCCGCGTGTGCCTTCTCGAGACCGAACAAAGTCTGGACGGCAATCCGAATCGCCAGTGCGGGCGGCAGTGGACCCAACGTCTTCAACGCCCGCTGCACGTTCATGCCGACGAGCAGCTCCATCACCATGTAGGGGTGACCCAGAACGGCGTCGTGGCCCGCGTCGAGGATCTCGACGATATGCGGCGAGGTAACTTTCGCAGCAGCCTGCGCCTCGCGCTCAAACCTCGCGGTCAAGGTCGGGTTGGCCGTGATGTCGTTTCCGGAAATCACCTTCAGAGCAGCCAGGCGACCGGTGGTTTTGTGACGGGCCTCGTAGACCGCGCCCATCCCGCCTTCGCCCACAAGCCGAAGAATTTCGTATTTTCCTGCGACGACTTGCCCGATCATGACGTTCGCACCGTAACACTTTTCTCAAAAGCTCGGGCGCGAACGCCCAGGGCCAGCCAGGCTCAACGCCCCAAAATCAGACCACTGTTTCCTGAGACTCGTCGTCCGCGCCGTGGCACGCGTTGAAGGGCTTACCGCTGCCACATGGGCAGTCCATTTCGGAAGCAACAGCCGGGGCCGCCGGAGCGAACAATCCTGGCGGCTGCACGGGTTCCTCGTCGCCACCGTGCTGCGCCATCGCGCGGGACAACTCCGCGACGTGCCGTTGCAGGTCCGCCGCCTCGAGTTGGGCCTCGTCCTCGGGACCGCGCAACTTCGCGCTCATTGTCTTGGCCACGACGCTGCCCGAGACGCGTGCGAGCATCGTGACGAAGAGGTTGTAGCCTTCCTTTTTGTACTCTTGCTTCGGGTCCTTTTGCCCGTAGCCGCGCAGGCCGATGCCATCGCGCAGATGGTCCATGTCGGTCAGATGCTCGACCCAGGCCTTATCGAGCTCTTCAAGGTAGATGTGGCGGAAAATGCGTAGTGAAAGCTCGAGGCCGGACGCCTTCTCGCGGGCGCGGTACGCCTTTTCGGAAAGCGCATAGAGCTCTTGGGCAAGCGCTTCACGGTCACCGTTTTCAGAGATCTCATCGGGCACCGTCACTCCGAAGTGGCGCTCGATGCCCTCGAAAACATCGTTCCAGGCCCAGTCATCCGGAGGCCGATTGACCGGGCAGCTTTCCTCGATGACGGCCCCTACGATGCGGTCGATCAAATCGAGCAGTCGGTCGCGTTGTTCCGCAAGCGAGCGCGGGATGGCCAGGGCGAGCTCGTCATAAACATCGAGCGCCGTGCGCAATTTGCCGAAGCTGTGCGTATCGACGACCACGCCCCATCGTGAATAGACCTCTTTTTGGAGCGTCTCGAGCTCGACGAGTTTCTGACCTTCGAAACGAGCACGTTCGATCGGCCGGGCCTCACCGGTCTCGTCGCGCGGCATGATCGGCTCCTCGCAGAACATGCCCACGAGGACCGCAATCTCGGGAACCACCGAAGCCACGAGTTTTTTCGATGGCTCGATGAGCCTACTTTCGCCGGTGGCTCGACCCTCTTCATCGAGCTCGTCCGCCTGATAGCGCCCCGTCAACAACTCCTGGCGAAGCCGGTAAACCGTCTGCCGCTGCGAGCTCATCACGTCGTCGTACTCGAGCAGGTTTTTGCGAATGTCGAAGTTGCGCTCTTCGACTTTTTTCTGCGCGTTCTCGACGCTGCGGGTAACCCATGGGTGGATGATAGGCTCGTTGTCCGGCATCCCCATGCGCTCCATCAGATTCTTCACACGGTCGCCGGCGAAGATGCGCATCAGATCGTCTTCGAGCGACAGGAAAAACTTCGACTTTCCGGGATCTCCCTGACGACCGGAGCGGCCGCGGAGTTGGTTGTCGATGCGTCGCGACTCGTGACGTTCCGTGCCGATGATATAGAGGCCGCCCGCTTCACGGACCGCAGCGCCCTCGTTCTTGCAACTCTCCGCGTACTTGACGACGAGCGCTTCGAACGCCGCCGCGGTCGGATCGGGCTCATTGCCGAGCTCTTTCCACTCGAGCTTCGCCAACATCTCCGGGTTGCCGCCGAGGATGATGTCCGTGCCGCGACCGGCCATGTTCGTGGACACCGTAATGGCACCCTTTCGACCGGCCTGGGCTACGACGTAGGCCTCGTTCTCGTGGTGCTTGGCGTTGAGTACGTTGTGCTCGATGCCCTTTTTTTGCAGGATCCGCGAGACGGCGCCGCTCTTCTCCACGCTGGTCGTACCGACGAGGATGGGCACGCCGCGTCCGTTGTTCTCGATGATGTCATCGATGACCGCGGTGAATTTTTCCTTTTCCGTCTTGTAAACGACGTCCTCGTCATCGGCGCGCACCGCGTGCTTGTTCGTCGGGATCATCACGACGTCGAGCTCGTAGGTCGAGTGGAACTCGGCCGCCTCGGTGTCCGCGGTGCCGGTCATGCCGGCGAGCTTCTTGTAGATGCGGAACAGGTTCTGAAAAGTGACCGTCGCGAGCGTGCGATTCTCTTCCTTGATAGGCACGTTCTCCTTCGCTTCGATCGCCTGGTGCAAACCGTCGGACCAGCGGCGTCCCTTCAAGACGCGACCGGTGAACTCATCGATGATGAGCACCTCGGCGTCCTTCACCATGTAGTTCACGTCGCGTTTGTACAGGGCATTCGCCCGCAGACATTGCTGCAGGATGTGGAGCGTCTCCAGATTGACCGGGTCGTAAAGATTGCCCTTTGACTTGCCCGCAGTGCCGTCGCTCGACAACAAGATCCCCGCGCCATCGAGCAACCGCTCGGCCGCCTCGTTGCCATCATCGGTCAAGGTGACCGAGAATTGTTTTTCATCGACCGCGTAATGCTCTTCGTTGCGGAGGCGCGGGATGAGGTCGTTGATATGGCGGTACTTGTCGCTCGAGCGCTCCCCTTGTCCGGAGATGATGAGCGGCGTCCTGGCTTCGTCGATCAGGATCGAATCGACCTCATCCACGATGGCGTAATGCAACGGGCGCTGGGCGTACTCGAGCGCCGAGAACTTCATGTTGTCACGCAAGTAGTCGAAGCCGAATTCGTTGTTCTGCCCGTAGGTGATGTCGCAGCGATACGCTTTAACTTTGTCCCAGTTTTCCTGGTTGTTCACGACCACGCCGACCGAAAGTCCGAGAAAATTGTGGAGCTTGCCCATCCACTCCGCGTCGCGCTTGGCGAGGTAGTCGTTGACCGTGACGACGTGGACGCCCTTGCCTTCGAGGGCGTTCAGGTAACATGCCAAGGTGGCGACGAGGGTCTTGCCCTCGCCGGTTCGCATCTCGGCGATTTTGCCCTCGTGAAGGACCATGCCGCCGATCAACTGAACGTCGTAGTGGCGCATCCCAAGGGCGCGCTTGCCACCTTCGCGGGCCACCGCAAAAGCAGGGACAAGGAGGTCATCGAGGGGGGCACCGTTCTCGAGCTGCTGCCGAAACTCCGCTGTCTTGGCGCGCAACTCGGCGTCCGACAGCTTGCCCATGGCCGCCTCGAGGTCGTTTATCTTGACGACCCGGGGCTTCAGGCGGCGGATGACACGATCGTGAGAGGTGCCGAACAATTTTTTGATGACGTCGAACATCGGGCCGGAGTGTCCTAGCAGTCAGCAGGCGAGCCGTACAGGATTTGCGGACCTCGACGGGACGGCGGGGCCGAGGGGTCGAAACGGGGCCTTCCTCGAGCCCGGCGGAGCCATTCGATCCACGCGCTGAAAGTGTCCGTAAAATGGGGGGGCGAGAGCCTTGTCGTTCCCGGGCGAACGGGGCGAAGTCCAAAAAAACGGAGTCCCAGGGGGCCGAGACTTAAGGAGAGCGGAGCCGAGCAGGCACCGTGGTTGTCTGGAGGGCCTCGCGTGCGCCGCGTGTCCTGGCGGCATTTCAAGACAAGACAGGAAGGACCGCACATGTGTTCAGTCATGACATACGTTAACTGCTAATGCGTTTAGTCCAACTTAATTAAACGTCAGACCGGCGAAGAATCTTCTCAAAGTAACGTGCGACACGAGGTAGACGAGGTAGACACCATGACGTAAGTGAATTGCACTTGCATTGTAGGCATGTTTAGGGTTCGCGAACGACGTCGAGTTTTATGGTTCGTATGCACATCCTGGCGCTGGGCCTTTCGGGGCTCGGGCCGCTCGAATCGGCGGGCGCGTCTAGCTTTGCGACTGAACGGCGTGGCGAAACCGTTTCCGCAGCGGCGGCAGACCGGAGCTTCATCCCGACGGAGCTGAGCGCGCCCGTGCTCGCCGCATCAGGGACGCGGGTTCCCTGGGTGCGGACCTGGCTCTCCAGGGAGGACATGGTGCGAGCTCTTGCCCGGGGTCACCTCTTGGCATTTGGCGTCCAGGCAACCGATCAGCGGCTGGCCGGCGTGGTTGGGCTCTGCGGCTTTGAAAACGCACACGGCGAGGCACTCTACAATTTCAATTTCGGCAATGTGAGCGCCCGCGGCACGGCGAGCTTGCACGCCGGTGAGGGTTCGGAGATCGAGCCCTCGATGCGGGCTTTCGCGACCGCCGACGAAGGTGCCGCAGACCTGTGGAACGTCCTTCGGACTCACCACGGGAGGGCCCTTCAAGCGTTCGACGAAACGGACTACCCGAAGGGCGTAAGAGAGCTTGCCCGTTACGGGTACTTCAAGGCGGACGCCGAGCGCTACGCGAAAGCCGTGCCCCAGCTCGCGGACCTGGCGCTCCGCTCGACCATTCCAGGGCTTCGACTCAGCGCGTCCAAGCAACACCAAGCCCTCACGGACGTCGCGCCGTCACCTCGCTACGTAGCCCTTCAGCTTCCCTCGAACGATCGACCCCTCCCATGAAAAAACGAATGAAGAAACTGCGTCTGTCGTCGAAGTTGCTCGCCGGCTCGTTGGGGCTGACCGCGCTCGGCGCGCTCGCCATCGTGCAGGCGCAGCCCGCACCGGGAGCCAGTGGCACTCCGAGCGGGGCGGCGTCCCCGGCCCCCGGCTCAGCCGGACAGCCGCCGACGTGCGTCGAGGCCTGCGAGCGCTCCAAGCTGGTGCTCTCGGAGTGCGCGGCGACCGAGAGCAACAACGGTCCGGTCGTGCTCAGCGAAGCGGCTAGGGTCGCGCAACTCACGATGCTGGATTGCAAGGGCGACTGCGCTTTCTGGACAGAGGCCGAGGTGAAGCGAGTCGATGGGTGTTTCCCGCAGGAGACCTGCGGCGCTTATACAAAGTGCCTTAACTCCGGCAGCGAAGTGCAGCATGTGGAGCCCAAAGGGACACGAACCCGCACGAGCGATGGCGCAGCGATGGTCCTCATTCCGGCAGGGCCATTCCTGGTCGGCGCGCCCGCGGATACCAGGGCCTTCGACGAGCGCGCGCTTGAGAGCGTGGAACTGCCCGCCTACTGGATCGACCGAGACGAAGTGACCATGGAGCGGTATCGCGCGTGCTTCGTGCGGGGCGCGTGCCCAGGCCCGGAAGTGGATACGGTACGCTCGGCTGATGAGTCACCGCCCGAGGGCACAACCTCGCGGATACGACAGGGCTGCAACTGGGGTGTCGCAGGACGCGAGGAGCATCCAATCAACTGCGTCACACAGCTTTCCGCCATCGCTTACTGCAGCTTCGCGGGCGCACGGCTACCTAGCGAGCTCGAGTGGGAAAAAGCCGCACGCGGTACATCCGCGCGCCTTTATCCATGGGGGATAGCGCCACCCGATTGTTCACGCGCCCATATCGACACGAGCTCGAGCTACGACACGCGGGGCTGCTCGACGAAGCAGACTGCGAAGACAGGCAGCCGCCTCACCGGAGAGTCGCCGTGGGGTGTTCGTGAAATGTCTGGAAATGTGTGGGAGTGGGTTGGCGGACACTACGCAAGCAGCAGCTATGCCGAGCCCAAAGACGACCGCCCATCCAGCGATTATCAGACGGCGTTTGGCGTTCTTCGAGGGGGCGGCTGGGGTGTGGACTCGAGCAAGTCACCCACGGGCAAAAGCGATGAAACGGCGACCACGAGCAACCGGTTCCGTATGTTCAAGCACCTGACCCTCGAAGGCGTCGGTTTTCGTTGCGTGACGGAAGGGGGTGCCCAGTGAGCGCGCGTCGTCTCGGGGTCCTGACAAGTGCCCTCATCGCAAGTGCGCTCGTGGCAGGGCTCGGTTGCGGAAAAGGCGGCGCGTCGAACGGTGCTGCGGCCACGAACAGTGCTGCCGCCTCCGCAAGTGCCGGTGAGAACCTAGCGACACCCGCTGCCAGCAGCGCGACGCTTCCGGCTCCGAAAGCCGGTCCAGCCTCCTGGCAGGCCTCGTACGCGGCGGCCGTCGGTGAGCGGCCGAAAAAGGTCGAGCCTGCGCCGGTAAAAGCGCCCACGCTCGCGTGCGCGACGTCGGTTTCCGCAGAGTTTTTGCGAGAAAAACACAAGGATGCGTACGCCGCTCTCTTGGCCGAGCAGGCAAAAGGCGAGCCCCAGCGCGTCGCTGACTGGGCGGCCCGCTACCGGCCTTGGTACATCGCACGCGCTCCGTTGGTCGGAGCTATCGCCGAGGGTTGCTCGGTCAGTGGCACCGATGCGTTCGCGAAGGGATGCTCGCCGTTCAAGGAGCCATGGGGGCGCCTCGAAACGACCAAGCCTTTCACCTGCCGAGCGCTTGCCAGCCTCGCGCGCACCACGAACGGCGCGCCCGTCGACACGCTCGTGTGTGCCGTGGATGACTTCCGCGGCCTCGTGTTGATCGATGTTCCAAAGGCCGCGCGGGCGACCGTGCTCGGCGACTCGCTGCGGAATCAGGTCGATTCGGAAGGGATGGCGAGCGCTCTTGGCGTCCGCGCTCTGACGATCGGCGACGCGGGGCTTGGACGCTCAGCCGCGCCTGCGTTGGTGGAGGTTCGTACGGTTTCGAGTGTGCAGCGTCATTCCCGGGCCGAGGGGTTCCTCGACCAAACCACCCGAACGGTCCAAGAACTCGGCGTCTCGAGGGAGCTCGTCGGGGCGCTGCTCGCGCATGGCAACGTGTGGAGCGTCGGGCTGCCAACCGAGGGCGGTGCGGTCCTGCAATTGACCAAGCGCGGGGACTCGAGTCTGCCATTGCCCCCCGTCAAGCCGGAAAGTGTCGCGGTTCCCTGCGAAGAGATCAAAGCCCGCTGGGATCGCGCTTTCTGCGAGCTCCAGCGCATGCCTCCCTGGGCGACGCAGGATCTCGAGAGCCCGATGGCCATCTCCACCGCTCCGCTCGCCACAGCCGTGCGAACCAGCGATGCGGCACCCGGCGATGGCTGGGCCTACCGAGGCGCGATCGAGCGTACCATCGGAGCCGAGATCTGGCGCAAGCGCGTCATCGCACTCGGTGGCTTCGAGGCGCTCTCGTGCACCCTGGCGGATGTGACACGGTCGCCACGAAGCGGAGTTTCCGCACTTCGGACGGAGATGGCAGCGCGCGCTGGAGTGACGGCTTCCCAGCTGTATCAGCACCTGTTCGTGTGCCGCGGGGACGAACGGACCACGACCGGTACCGTCATCGTTCGAGTGCCGAGCCATCGCATCACGGCTCACGGTGGCTTCGATGCCGAGCGGTCGCAGCGCGGCGTCGTCCGAATCGACTCTTACACGGCGGACGCGACGTCACTCTTCGGCCCAACGCTCGCGAAGTTCGTCACCTCGACGCCGGCCTTTCTTGACCTCCCCCGCGACGCGAAACTCGAGGTCACGGGCTACTCGAAAATCTGGCGAAGCCGAGGTGAGTGGACCATCGCATTCGAGCCGAAGTGTCCCGACGAAGGCTTTGGCTGCACCCAAAATGACGGCCTTGAACCGCGCGTGGAGCTCACAACCCAGCCGGCCTGCGACGTGAGTGGATTCAAGTACCCCTGAACCCACGACCGCAGTTTTGACGTTTGTCGCTACCGTCAGGACGCATCCCGAACGGTGATCGTGAGCGTGCTAGAATCCAGGATCCATGGAGAATCCTGCGAAACGAGCTGCGACCTACGAGGAGATCCTCGGCGCGCCCGAGCACCTCGTGGCCGAGATCATGGATGGCGAGCTGTTGCTTTCGCCGCGGCCAGCCAAGCCCCACGCGGCCGCCGCGACTGCGCTGGGCGAGGAACTCGGGCCCCCATTCAAACGCGGGCGCGGCGGGCCGGGAGGTTGGATCCTCATCGACGAGCCCGCTCGCCTCAAACGGGCTGCGACGGATCGCTGCGACTCACC